>JAOUFP010000245.1 GCA_029858145.1 Nitrospirota bacterium
AAAAAATTATAGATAATGCCATGGAATTGTTGGATAAGAGATTCAGGCATGTTGCGGCCCTCTCTCATGTGGGTGACCCTTCTGAAGAAATACTGAAAACAGCGGAAAGTTTAGAGGCAGACCTGATAGCTGTCGGTTGCAGGGGAATGAGGGGCGTGAAAGGTTTGATGGGCAGCGTCTCAAAGAACATTATCAACCATGCAAAATGCTCGGTGCTTATCGGAAAGACCTGTACTGATGAGAGGGTTTGAGGTTTGTTTGCCGGCAGCCAATCCAATATCCGGTTGATTTGTCTCTGCGTCCTTTGCGTCTCTGCGGTGACGTGGCCATTTCAGGATAGCGCGTACTGAACTTCCCTCTTGAGAAAAGGACAGGTGAACCGGAGGGATACGGCAGACAGTTTCATGCCGTCTGTGTTTTTGTTGCCGGTCCCATACTTCGGATCGCCCATTACAGGGAACCCGATCATTTCGAAATGCCGCCGGATCTGATGAAGCCGTCCTGTTTTTATGATTACATCGACTACTGATGTGTTGGCAGCCGCATTGTATGCTATGACAGCGTATTCCGTAAACGACGCTTTCCCGTAGAGAGGGAGTTCTATGGTGCCGCGAGGGCCTTTCTCCCCGAGGTTGCCCAGGACCTCAACGCGATATTTTTTGATTGCCAGATTTTTCTGGAAAAGGGCGGAAAGTTTCGCTGCGGCGTCTTTGCTGTGGGCGAGGACCATCAGGCCCGAAGCTTCCCTGTCCAGACGATGAACAAGAAATATTTCCCGTGATGACCGGAAATGCAGTTCAGCCTGCCTCATGAGGGAGCAATGATCGCCGTACCTGGTGCCCTGCGCCAGCAGGCCGGCAGGTTTAAACCAGACGGTGTAATGTTTCTGGTCGCTCAGGCAGTGTGCCTCCGGAGGCCGCAGCGACAGAAGTTCCCCATCATAGTACATTTCGACACGATCGCCCTCTGCGAGAGGTGCCGAGGCCCTGCGCAGCCGCTTCGCCTTTCCGTTCTTCCTTTTTAACCAGACAGCCCCTTTGTTCATCGCATCCTTGACCCTTGCTTTTGATAATCCTGTTTTGACAGACAAAAATTCGCAGGCTGATTCGGATGCCCCGGCGCTGAGAGTTGTCCTGAATGAAATGTTCGCCATTTGCTCTCCTATTGTAACATCAAAGTCAGGGAAAGAGGCTTGCGCGTATTCAGAGCATCGCGTATCAATGTGGTACCCAAAACAGAATCTGGGATGGCAAGGTTGACAGGGCATGCTGAACCGGATACATTGTAGTCAGGGGACAGAGACATTTTTGAAGGCTAATGAAACGGGACCCTGCAGTGAGCAATGCCTGAAATTGTTAAGAAAGGGACTTTGTGAGCAAGGCAAAGACTTTCCTACTCCTTTCAGCGACTATTGCAGCGATACTCTCTATCATGCTTTACCAGCCGGGAGGGGAAAACAATGCTCTGTCTGAAAACGGAGCAAAAATCATAAAACTCCCCGGACCAAAGCATGATAGCGATACTTCGGTTGAGGAGGCCCTGCTGAAAAGGAGATCGGTCAGGGCATATGCAAAAAGAGCATTGAGACTGGAGGAAATCTCTCAGCTTCTCTGGGCAGCGCAGGGAATTACTGATCAGGGAGGGTTCAGGACAGCCCCTTCGGCAGGCGCGCTCTACCCCCTTGAAGTTTATCTGGTCTCCGGTAATGTGCTTGGCTTACAGGCCGGAATCTATCGATACAGGCCACAAACGCACTCCCTGGAGAGGCATGGGACAGGCGACCGGCGAAATCAGCTGTCTGATGCCGCGCTCGGGCAGGAAGCGATCAGAAATGCCCCGGCTGTTATCGTATTTGCAGGGAAGTATAAGCGGACAACGGTTAAATATGGGGAAAGGGGAATTCGCTATGTGCATCTCGAGGCCGGACACGCGGCACAGAATGTTTTCCTTGAAGCGGTATCATTAAATCTCGGCACCGTGGTTATCGGGGCCTTTCATGACCGCAAGGTCAAAAAGGTTATGGAAATGCCCGAAAGTGAAGAACCGCTCTACATTTTGCCTGCAGGAGAAATATCCGAAAATTAGGAGCGAGGGTTGTCGGATCATCTTAAAAAAACGGAAGTTGCCCGCGCCAACAGCAGGTGCCTTAAGCACAAAGCCGCAAAGTTCTCGAAGAAAAACAAAAACTTGAGGTGAGACCGTGCTGCATCATTTCGATGGACACGGCTTTAATCAGCGCCTGCTTTCACGAGAATTTCCCCTTCAGAATCCGATAGTCTGTGGCGCTCTGGGACAGGGGATGACGTCGCGGATGTTGGGCATGCCGGTAATATACTGCACCATGCGTTCGAATCCCAGGCCAAAGCCGGCGTGAGGAGCAGAACCGAACCTGCGGAGATCGAGATACCACTGCAGATTATCAAGCGGAACCCCTGTCTGTCGCATTCTCATCTCCAGAATATCCAGTCTTTCTTCGCGCTGGCTGCCGCCGATGATCTCTCCTATCTTCGGGACGAGCACATCCATCGCGGCAACGGTTTTTTCATCCGGGTTCAGCCGCATATAAAATGCTTTAATGTCTTTCGGATAGTCTGTCACGATGACGGGTCCATTGAAAACCTTGTCTGTCAGGTAACGCTCATGTTCAGACTGCAGGTCCAGTCCCCATTGAACCGGAAATTCAAAGCTTTTTTTCTCGTTTTCCAGTTCTTTAATCGCATCCGAATAAGAGATATGTACAAAAGACGTTTCGGAAAGTCTTTTGAGATCTTCCAGGGATATCCTCTTGTACTGATTCTGCAAAAAGGAAAGTTCGCTCTCTCCTTTTTCGAGTACTGCGACACAGAGGTAGTGAAAGAATTCCTCGGCAAGACGCATATCGTCCATGAGGTCGGCAAAGGCCATTTCCGGTTCTATCATCCAGAACTCAGAGAGATGTCGTGATGTGTTCGAGTCTTCTGCCCTGAAGGTGGGCCCGAAGGTGTAAACCTTGCCCAGTGACATCGCGAAAAACTCAGCCTCGAGTTGTCCGCTTACGGTCAAATATGCCCTTTTGCCGAAGTAGTCCTGTGTAAAATCAACGGAGCCTTCTTCTTTTTTCGGAGGGTTTTCCAAATCGAGTGACGTTACGGAAAAAAGCTCTCCCGCGCCTTCGCAATCGCTTGCCGTGATGATCGGTGTATGGACCCAGGCGAAGCCACGGGACTGAAAGAAGTCATGCACGGCGGAGGCGAGGATATTGCGCAGTCTGAATACCGCTCCATAGGTATTTGTCCGCGGACGCAGGTGACCGATTTCTCTCAAAAATTCCAGGGTATGTCCTTTCTTCTGCAAGGGATATTTTTCAGGATCGGAATCACCGAAGACGCCGATCTCCGAAACTTCCACTTCAAACTTCTGTCCTTTGCCCGGAGACTCTTTCAGTATGCCTTTTGCCCTGATCGCCGCGCCGGTATTGCAGCGGTGAAGTTCACCGAAGGCAGGCGCATCACCAGGGACTACAAGCTGCAAGGTTTCCTGTGAAGACCCGTCATTCAGCACAATAAACGCGAACCCTTTCGATTCCCGCCGGGTCCGCACCCAGCCGCAAACAGTAACCGTTTCGCCTGCAGTGCACTTGTAAAGGATGTCTTTTATTAATATTCTTTCCACAATCTCCTCCGGATTAAAAATCTGCGTTACGGGCCTTTTCCTCATGCGTTACGCATACGGCCAGACAGAATTAGCACTTTTTATTGTATCATACCTGCCAGATTGGGGGAGAAGGCACGGAGAGAGGAAATAATAGGGATGAGTTTCATCGCATTGCAAGGAATAATACCGCAAAAGTTTTCCCTGCGCAAAAGATGGGACACCGGGCGGAACAACGAAGATCAGATCAAAAATCAGGGAACATCTTTATTTGAACGGGAGCTCCGCCGGCGGTTTTTGCATTGGCTGAAAGAATGCCGCCTTCTATATACTCCAACTCGAAGTCATTTACCCCTCTCGATACCAGTCCTTTGGCATCGGCCGGGCATCCCCTTTCACAACCCGCGATACCTTTAACCATTTTCGGGATGAGTCCAGCTATATCCAGGCTGTCAAGCTTTATCCCTTTTGCCGTGGCAAAGGATTCGATCTTTTCCATCATGGAAGGCATATCCAGTTGAAAAGGGTTGCTGATGGGGATTGACAATGAATCACCGCCCAATTTTACGTCGAGTTCCATCTGAATTCCTCCTGTCAATTACAATGAAATATATTTGAAAAAGCCATCGCACCCGAGGCAGCAATGCAAAACGGTAACATTTTATCCAATTCCCTGAAAATACGCAATGAAAAGCGGGGATATAGGCATTTAAAAGATTCAATATATTGATGGGGATTTTTTTTAAAAAACTTCCCTGAAGCTTGTCTCATAAAGTATAATTTCATCAAATTCAATTTCACCTTTTTCAAGGAGGTTACTCGTTATGAAACTGAAACCACTTCAGGATTGGGCGATCATTCAGAGAGCAGAGCCGGAAGAAAAAACTGCTGGAGGCATTTTTATACCTGATGCGGCCAAGGATAAATCCCTGGAAGGAGTTGTTCTTGCGATAGGGCCGGGTGTATATAAGATTGAAAAAGGCCGGGAGAAGGAGAAGAAGAAAAAATTTATCCCTACCGCAGTAAAACCCGGACAAAGGGTCGTCTATGGGAAATATGCGGCAAGAGAAATAGAGCTCGATGGCGAAATGATTGTGCTTGTCAGGGAAGAGGATATCCTCGGTATTGTTGAAGAAACGCGGCCTGTGGAGAAGAAGGCGTTTGCCGTTGAAGAAAAACAGGAGCGCCCTGTTGCGGTCAAAAAGGAATCGGAGATTATGAAGGTTGCCGCTCCTGCAGTCCAGGTGGAGAAAACCAAATCTCCTTCTGCTTCAAAGAAAAAAGCTACGGCAAAAAAAGAGGCGAAAAATGAGAAAACGGCCGCGAAATCAACTGTTAAAGAAGTAAAAAAGGTTAAGACGATTGTGAAAAAGACAAAGAATGCCGCGCCGAAGGCCCT
>JAOUFP010000246.1 GCA_029858145.1 Nitrospirota bacterium
CCGCCGAGATCTGCTTCAAAGGCCATAGTGTTTTTTTTGTCGAATCCCCGAACTGCTATATTCGTCACGAGAAAGTGGAGATTCCCCTTATTGAAAACCGAGAAGGAAAGGGTGCGCCCGGAGATCAAAGGCTTTCCGATGCCCCCCTCTGTCGCCGGTTTCAGAGGGGCAAAGAAAATCGGCACTCCCACCTTCATCAGCGTCCGCAGAAAAGCTCCGGTCCTTTCCTCCTTGTCCTGCGGCGGGGGCAATTCTTCCAGGTAGAGGCGGTACGTCTTTTCGGTTTGCCCGGCTGGCACCGTGACCCCGATTCTTATGATCTGCTGTTCGTCTTTCTTAATCTTAAAAATGAGCGGAAAGGCGACGACATCCTCTGTCTTTGAGTACACGTCCTTCCCCCCGTCATCCTGGGACCATGCGACAACAGAAAGCTGAAGTGCAAGGGGCTCGTCAGAATTGTTTCTCACCGTAAGGGCCGTCGTTTTCTGGCCGGCCTCGAAGGAAATTCTGACCGGATTAACGCTGAAGTCTGCTGAGAAGACTGTTGCGGGAAGCAGGCAAAACTGGGCAATGACAAAAGACAGGCATGAAAGGAACGATTTCATGAACTAATGATAATCGCTCCCGATGATTTTTTCAATAAATTCCTTTAAATAAAAAGGGGCATTTCTGCCCCTTTTTCTGGATTGTTGCCGGGTTGGCGCTCAGTATTCGACCGTTACTGTCACGCTTTCTGAATAACTCCCTGCTCCGACATCCTGGAGCTTAGGGATTTTCCCGTAAATATCTATTGTCTGCACAGCATTGCTTGCAGAAGAATTCCCGACTCCCGTCTTGCTTGCGTCCCAGACCGTTGTCCTCGCTGCATCCGTGTAGAGTTCATACGTCAGGCTTTCAGTGCCGGCCGTCATGGTATTTGCTCGGGCAATGTAAGTCCAGTACGTCGTACCCTTGACGCAACGGAAGCTGACCGAGGAAGTGCCGTCGGTATCGTCTGCATCCAGGGTAGGATCGTACGTGCCGAAGTCAACGTCCGTTGCTGCGGTTGTTATCCTGCAGACTGGCGGCACGTTTGCCAGGACCTGAATGCTATTTGTGTCGGTGCCTGCAAATGCTGCCCCTGCCATTGCCAAGAGAGTTGTTGCCATTGATGCCAAAAACAGTTTTTTCATTCTTTGTTCTCCTTTGCTGCTGCTGTTAACTTTTTTTTCTCTGGCGAATTTATTTGGTCATTATCAATACGACAGAACTGTATTGTAGAAGCATTTTCTGTGCCAGTCGGCATTTTTCTTAAATATGATGCCTTCAAAAAGGTTTTTCTTTAAAAATTAAGAAGTCCGGTAAAACAGTGAAAGAACCTTTTCAATGGAATAAAAGAAAAATGCCGCTTTTTGGCATGATAAATGAAAATCTGTGTCATCTCTCCCTGCGGCCACTGCGTAATAATTACTTTCGCCGGATAATATGAAAGACTTCCCAAACGGCATTTCTTCAGGGCCATGGAGACTCTTCAACCCCTCGTCTTTGACTTTTATATTTTCCTGTTCAAAGCGGCAGTTTTTCCTCTTCCCCGAAAACCATATGCACAAATCAATGTATTCCCGCATCCGGGCGCCGATACATCGCCCTCCTGATGGATGACTTATTGAAAACTGTTTTTTTTGGAGTATACTAAAGTGAGTTAATAATTCAGCATGAGGGCGACTGTTTCTTATGTAAGGGAGAGAGATTTGATTTTCCCGCATGGGGATAATTTTTGTTGAGGGGAAATCGGCTGCGGTCGGGGAAATTTTATGCGCGATGAGGAGAAGAAATGCTTCAACATATTCCGTTGGTGTCTGAGTATCTCGATATTGTAAATTCTGTTTTCTACGTGTCGGCAGTTATAGTCAGTATCACTCTTTTGATTATTTTATTTGGCGTAAGTGTCCTGACCGGGATGATATTTTAATCCTCCGCGGATTTATTTGCGTTGCCGCGGTGAGAGGGGAGCAGGGTATCCGGCTCTGCGGTGCGAGCTGTACTTGAGGTCCGCGATATGCAGTTTTTGGGCGGTCACCGCATTGAATTGCGCGAGAAATTCATTGATCAGTTCCATCCAGAGGTAAGTCAGGTCCCGCAGAGAGTCGTCAAAGTCAGTGTATGCCCTGCCGGGTGCTTTCTCCATACTGCCATAGAGACGATCGCAGAAATACCAGTTGCACCCGGAAGGGCGAAGGGCGCGCTCCAGGCCGCACCCGCTCACTGAGAGAAAATAACACGGCCGTGATTCGTCTCTCTCCCCGTATTCCTGTGTTTTTAGGCCGAGGGCATATATATAAACGAGATCCTCGCAGGTGTAGCATGAGTGCCTGTTGACGCAGCACTTCTTGCGGCACGCGCTGCAAACAATCGAGGTGTGCTGCTGGATGAAGGCGGCGATCTCCTGCATCCCTGCCCTGAATTTAAGCGAAAGGTCTCTGGCCCTGCCGAAATTATCCCGGTGGCTCTGAAAGATATCTTCGATACGCCTCGCGGTATGGCTGAAGCGCACTTGCCTGCTGTTCACCTTTTTGAAAGTTCTTCCCACAGGGAGCCCTTGATCCCCTTTTCGCGCAGTTTCTTCTGGAGCCTCGGATATAAGTTTATCTCATACCCGGGCATAACCCAGCGGCGTCTCTTCGCTATTTCCTGCGCGATGCTGTCGATATCCGAAATGTTTTTTGAGAGGTAAAACACAGGCACGAGCCCTGTGTCCCTGATCCCGAGATCCGCGGCTGCCATTTCAGAAAGCCGGGTACCGGGGTAAATCCTGATGCCGGCCATGATCACCGCGGCGTCGGGATTTATGTCATCGAGCCTGCCGAGGTTTGTCCTGACCGTCTCGTCGTCATCTCCCGGGCCGCCCGCGAAGAGGAAATGGCAGAACTTAAGCCCGTGCCTCCTGCAGATAGCAGACGCCTTTTTTATCTGCGCGAAGGTGAAGTTCTTGCCCATAAGTACAAGGGTTTTGTCGACGAGCGAGTCTGTGCCGAACTCAACGCCGGTGCAGCCTGCATTAAGCATCGACTCCGCCAGCCGGCCGGTCATGTAAGCCGGATTCAGATAGCATGACCAGCGGATGCTGAGGCGGCGTTTTATTATCTCCCTGCAGACAGCCTCGGCGTGAGAAACCGGATAGTTGAAGATGCTGTCGCTGAAGAAGAAATGGCTGACGCCTCTCTTTTCAGTGAGCCCGGAGATCTCATCGGCGACTGAGGCCGGACTCCTCATCCGCACCCTTTTTCCGTCGATGACCGGGTAGGTGCAGTAGATGCACCGGAAAGGACAGCCCCTCTTTGTCTGGATGTTCAGCATGCCGCCGAAGCGGTAGTATGCGTCGATATCGAAACAGGTCCTGTCAGGGACAAGCGCGTCAAGTTCTCTAAGCCTGGACCGCGGTCTTATGAATCCGGGGAGTTTCCTGGAAGGTTTCCTCCCGCTCTTGACCGCCCCGATACTTGCAAGAAGTTCAGGGAAGGCCTTCTCTCCTTCTCCGGCAATGCCATAGTCTGCCCGGAGATATTCCATGAAATGTCCCGGCAGGATCGTGAAGCCCGACCCCCCCAGCACAACAGGGGCGGTGGTATATTTCCGCACGGATTCCACCGCCTCTTTGTAGTCATTGAGATGGGAATGTCTCTTCGGCCAGGCAACATCGTCGATGTTTCTGAGCGATATGCCGACCACCTCAGGGTCGAAATCCGCGGCCGCGTTTCTGATCTCCCTGTCAGGATCTTCGGAAAAGCAGAGGTCGGTGACGCGCAGATCGTGGCCGTGTTTCTTCAGTGCTGATGCGATGTAGGAAAGGCCGAGCGGAAAGACAGGATCCGGAAGCTGTACTCTGTTGGGAGATATCAGCAGGACCCTCATCAGACCCCCTTCAGTATCCTGAGGATAGAACTCAGCTTTATCCCCTTGCCCCTCAGTCCGCTCAGGAGGCCGGCGGTGATCTTCCCCGGAGAGAGATAGAACGACATATACGCCTTTCTCAGCAGCGCCTCCAGTTCCTTCTGGCCGAGGTGATCTGTCTTTATCACTGAATGGAGGCAGTCGAAGAGGTCCCAGTCCCGTGTCGTTATCCGGTCCTTCACCTCGTCAAAAAGCCTTGTGCCGGGATAGGGCGTGAGGAGCGTGAACTGGACCGCCTGGGGGTTTATCTCTTTAGCATAGCGGATCGTATCGCATGCCATCTCCCTTGTCTCGTCGACATTGCCGATGATAAAACTTCCATGGACCGATATGCCGTGCCTCTTCAGGAGGCTGGTCACGTCCCTTGCCATGCCCCCGGTCGTCTTCTTGTTGTAGCTGTCGAGCGTTTTCTGGTGCCTGCTTTCGAAGCCGATGAATATGTACTTTGCCCCTGCCTCCGCCATCTTCCTCACCATCTCCTCGTTTCTTAAAAGAGTATCAGATCTTGAGAAACACCACCAGTAGATGTCGAGGTCCCTGCGGAGTATCTCATCGCAGATTCCGATCACCCGCTTTGGGTCGAGGGTGAAATTGTCGTCGAGAAACGCGAGGCCGTTGAAGCCGTGGTTTGTCACGACCTCCTCGACCTCATCGACGATCTTCACGGGACTCCTCGACCGCCATCTCCTTCCGCTGAATTCAGTGGAGCAGCAGAACGAGCAGCTGAAGGGACACCCCCTGCTGGTGAGGATCGAGGTCATCTTCCGCTTGCCCATCTCGAGGTGGCGGTAGGACTGCATGCTGAGGAGGTCCCTTGCCGGGACAAGGCCGTCGATATCCTGGATAAAGCCCCGGTCCCCGGTCCTCTCCAATACGCCGTTTTTTAAAAAGCTGAGTCCCCTGACAGACGACAGGCCATCCCCGCAATCGATCGAGTTGGCGAGGCTGAGCATCGTCTCTTCACCCTCGGCCCTGACCACATAGTCGCAAAGGCCTGTCCGCAGGGTCTCTTCGTCCATATAGCTGACATGCGGACCTCCCATCACCACAATGCTGCCGGCCTTCTTCGCCTCTTTCGCGATCTTTA
>JAOUFP010000247.1 GCA_029858145.1 Nitrospirota bacterium
CACTCGTCATCGACGTCAAAGGAGACAGAGGGCTCATTGTTTATAAGAGTTCGATCCCCCTTGCAAAAGAGGTGAATGCCCAGAGACTCATCATCATCAGGGATATGGAGGAACTGATGCGATCATTGAAGAAAAAGGGCATTTATACGATTGCGCGCATTGTAGTCTTTAAAGATAATCCGCTCGCCCATGCAAGGCCGGACCTCGCTGTAAAGACCACTGGAGGAGCGGTCTGGCTGGACAACGAAAACCTTGCCTGGGTCGATCCCGCGAAGAAGGAGGTATGGAACTACAACATCGCCGTCGCGGAAGAGACTGCGCTTCTCGGTTTTGACGAGATACAGTTCGACTACGCCAGATTTCCGGACGCAGCGGGTCTTGCGTATTCGGTCCCGAACAGCGAGGAAAACAGGGTAAAGGCTATCACCGGATTCCTTGTTGAGGCACGAAAAAGACTCAGGCCTTATAATGTATTTCTTGCGACGGACATCTTTGGATACGTCTGCTGGAACCCTGACGATTCGAAGATCGGACAGAGGATCGAGGACATTGCGCCCCTGGTCGACTATATTTCTCCGATGCTCTATCCATCAGGTTTTCAGTTCGGGATACCCGGGTACAGAATCCCGGTTGCCCACCCTTACGAGATCGTCTATCGTACCCTCAAGCGGTCACAGGAGCGCACTGGACTTGAGCCGGTCCGTTTCAGGCCCTGGCTGCAGGCATTCAGGGATTACGCCTTTGACCGGAGATACTTCGGCAGGCAGCAAATACAGGCACAGATCAGCGGAGCCGAACAGTTCGGCTCCGGCGGCTGGATGCTCTGGAACCCACAGAACATCTATTCCTTGAATGATCTGAAAAAATAGCGCAGCAGACACAGATGTCCGCATGCTGCTTATCGAAGCCTCAGAGAGAATTTCCCCCGAAGAAAACATGGAATTCATGCAGTAGCAGGGAGCAAGATAGCTTATCGGCACGCCGAAGTCCTTGCTCAGAAGGTTTGAACAAGAACTTCTCGGGAAAGACCGGGAAGAAGTTCATCCGGTGTTGAAGTAAAAGTATGCGCTTCTCCTGAAGGCAAAGACGAAGCCTTTGTGCTGTGCCGCTCTGAAGGAGGTTCCCCTGATTTCGCCTCTCCTTACAATTCAGGTTTGCAAGGAAAATACAGACTGAAAGTACTACCTGCTCCAACCCTGCTTTCGATACGAACAAACCCTCCGTGATCTTCCGCGATTTTTTTTGTGATTGAAAGCCCCAATCCCGCCCCTTTCAAAGCATATTTTGTGGTAAAGAAAGGCTCGAAAACCTTACTCAAGTCTTCTTCCCGTATCCCCATGCCGGTATCATGTATTTTCACTGCAACATATGTCTTTCCCCTTGCTGATTCTTTCGATGAAATAACGGTAAGTGTACCGCCACCCGGCATTGCATCTATGGCATTGGAGAAAAGATTTTCGATTGCCTGCAGGATCTGTTCTTTATCCCCTTCTATAAGTGGAATGTCTCCAAAAGATCTGTTGATAATTATGGACTGCTCTGAACATATTTCACCGTAAATCATTAAAGCCTTCTCGATAATTTCCTGAATATTGCATCTTTCCATGATAGGACCCGGGCGCCGTGACAAGGAAAGGACATTGCGCAGGATGCCCTCTAACCGGATCACTTCTGAAAATATCAACCCGGTATATTCTTTCTCTTTGGTCCCGTCAGCAAACTTTTTATGAAGTCTCCTCGTAAAACCTCCAATCGCCGTGAGCGGATTCCTGATATCATGTGCAACATTTGCTGTGATCCTGCCGAGCGCAGCTATTTTTTCAGTTTCATGGAGTTGCGCCCTGAGCTGGCTCTTTTCCGCTTCCGCATGACGGCGTTCAATGATACCTGCAAGGGTGATCGCAATTTCCGAAAGGAATTCATCGTCTTCAGCAGTTCGCCCGCGCCCTTCCTCTACAAATACATTGATGAGGCCGAGCGTTTTCCCGCCTGACACAATGGGCACACAATAATGCCCGTGGGGGGATTCGCTCTCGTGCCGAATCTCGTGTCGGTTATCAAGATAAGCAGCGAATACGATTCTCCCACTGGCCGCCGCCTGCCCGCATAAGCATTTACCAAAGGGTATTTTCTCGCAGGCGGTCAGCCTGGCGCGGGAAAGCCTGCGCGGCGTCTTTAAAACAAGGACCTCTGGTTCATCCTCTACAAGATAGATGGAACCAATTGCTTGCAGCGCAAAGCCCGGAATAGAGAGAATTGAATCGAGGATATGCTCAAGCTGTTCATCAAGAGGAATGGGCTCCAGCGAGATCTTCAGGACTGAACTGATCACCTGCTGGATATAGTAGCTCCGCTCGATTTTGCGCACAGCGCGTCTTCTTTCCGTGACGTCTCTGATATCCGCAATGGCGAGTAATCCCACGTCTGTCTCAAGGTGACTCAAACTGACATCAGTCTCGATTTCCGTGCCATCTTTTTTCAACCCGAAGATTTCCATGCCCGCCCCCATGGGACGAACACCCGGGGCGGAAAAAAAGCTTGCCACATTTCTTCGATGAGTGGCACGGAACCGTTCGGGGATCAAAATCTCAAGGTCCCTACCGACCAGTTCCTCCTCATCGTATCCAAACATCTTCACCAGTTGAACATTTATATATACTATTTTGCCCTCTCTATTGAGAAAGACCATAGCGTCGGGGGCAAATTCAATAATCTTGTCATACTTCTTCTGCACGCTCAGCAACTCACGTCTGCATAATTCCAGCTGTTTTTGCTGTTGGCGCATTTCTTCCAGTTCCTTCACTATTTGTTCATTTGTCTTGTGACCCTGCATCATTTTCTCATTTCCATTTTTCTTTAAACTGGGGAATGGGTTCTTCTTAATAACAATGTATCACAAATATTTCATTGAAGAAAAGGGGCATTTATACGATTGCGCGCATTGGAGTCTTTAAAGATAATCCGCTCGCCCATGCAAAGCCGGACCTCGCTGTAAAGACCACTGGAGGAGCGGTCTGGCTGGACAACGAAAACCTCGCCTGGGTCGATCCCGCAAAGAAGGAGGTAAGGGACTGCAACATCGCCGTCGCGGAAGAGACTGCGCTTCCCGGTTTTGACGAGATACAGTTCGACTGCGCCAGATTTCAGGATGCAGCGGGTCGCGCGTATTCGGTCCAGAACAACGAGGAAAACACGGCAAATGTTTGTTTCAGTCCCTGGCTGAATGCATTCTGGGATTATGCCCTTGACCGGAGATACTTCCGCAGGCAGCAGGTACAGGCACAGATCAGCGCTGCCGGACAGTTCGGCTGCGCCGGCTGGATGCTCTGGAACCCACAGAACATCTATTCCTTGAATGATCTGAAAAAATGCAATTGCCGTTAGTCTAATTCTTCCTGCCATGCTATAATTGATGTAATGTAATTTTGCCATTACATTTGACCAGAAAAATAAAGATCAGCAAGTTTGAGATATCAACATATAAGAAAACCGGAGGACAAATGAAAAAACTGAAACGCTTCTGTCTTGCCATTATATGCCTGGGGGTCATAACAGCCCTGACATCATGTGTGGGATGGGATCCGAACAAGGAGCAAAAGGAAGAAGAGCAGGTGAAGATAACAATCGCGCGGTTTTTGGATAAAGATCCCGGCCTCAATAAATTCTTCGATCAGGCTTACGGATACGTCGTCTTCCCGAATGTGGGCAAGGGGGCATATATTGTGGGAGGCGGCTACGGCAAGGGGATCGTCTATGAACAGGGGAACTCCATCGGGTATGCGACCATTATGGAGGCTTCTGTAGGGTTGCAAATCGGCGGCCAGGGTTTCAGCGAAATCATCTTTTTCAAGGACAAATATACCCTTGATTACTTCAAGCAGGGCAACTTTGAATTCAGCGCGCAGGCATCAGCGGTAGCGGTCAATTTGGGTGTTGCCGCAAACAGTGATTATCATGAGGGGGTAGCTGTCTTTACCTTGCCGAAAGGCGGCCTCATGGCTGAAGCAAGTGTAGGAGGACAAAAATTCACCTTCGAACCGAAGTGAAAGCCTACGCGCGTTCCATCACCTCTTTTCCGGATAATAGAGTATTCATGCGTGCAGATGGGGAAGAATATTTTCACCGACCGGGTTTGTTGATGCGCTGTCATGAATGACAATAAAAAAACAAAAACCCAGCTGATAGCCGAACTGAGGGCACTGCGCAGGGCGTATTCCAAACTCGAGAAATCAGAATCGAAGAGAAGATGGATTGACAAAAACCTGTCCCGCCGGTTCCTTGATCTCAAAGGAGTTATTGTAGTTGCGATAAATGCCGCCCAGAAAGTCAGTTTCATCAACAGAACCGGCTGCACCATGCTGGGATGCAACAAAAAAGAGGTCCTCGGGAAAAACTGGTTTGAAACTTTCATCCCTGAAGATATCAGAAGTGAGTTAAGAGTCGTTTTTGAAAAACTCATGGAGGGCGAGGTTGAACTCACTGAATATTTCGACAACATGGTTTTAACCAAAAAAGGGGAAATAAAAATATTCGCCTGGCACAATACGGTGCTGACTGACAACTACGGAAAAATCACCGGCACCCTCAGCTGGGGAGAAGACATTACAGAGCGGAAAAAGGCCGAAAGCGAGGCGGAAAAACTTGTCCAGGAACTCCGGGACTCGCTGACCGAACTCAAATCGTTGAAAGTTCAGATGCCGATTTGTTCCTGGGACAAGAAAAACCTGCAGGAGGCCATTAGGCAGCATTATGACAACGTTTCAAAAGAAGGCAAATGCGCGGAATGCCTCAATACTCTTCTGAAGTTTTCAAAAAAATAAAAACTCGCTAAAGGGTCAAAAGGATTTCGTTCTTTCCTGCTTCAGAGCTGCCGTCCCCTGCGCCTTGAATAATCCGGAAAACAGCAGTCAGGGACAGAACACAGGTTTATATGCGCGTATGACTGAAATGTATAAATGGTAATCGCACTCTTCGGGTTATCAAAGCGCACCTTTCCACCTGCCTGGCTACCAGC
>JAOUFP010000248.1 GCA_029858145.1 Nitrospirota bacterium
TTTATGTCAGCCTCTGCCTGTCTGAGGTTGGCTTGCTGAAGTTCGAGATTGGCCCGCGCCGCGTTCACCCGGTATCGCAGCTCAGAGAGCTGCCTTTTGGCGACCTCAGCCCTTGCAGAAAACTCCGCGAGCCGCGACTGCTCGGCATGCAATCCGGAACCCGCCTCGCTGACGAGCACATCGTAATCAGATTCATCTATCCCGACAAGCAGTTCTCCCTTCTTTACAAACTGGTTATCCGCGACAAGCACATTTTTCACGGTGCCGGGGACCCTTGATGAGATGGTATGTATCCGCCCTTCCACAAATGCGTCGTCGGTTGATATGTGGGTGCTCTTGTACTGTACATAAAAATAAACAGAGACAATTGCTATGATGCCGACAAACGCAAACACGACAGATGCGATCTTCTTTTTTCCGTAGGGTGCTGTTGTTTCTTTCGTCTCGTCCATTTTATCCTCACAGTAACCCCCCCTTTCCCCTTCTGGGATAACCCCTCCTTCACCTCCCCTTAAGATAAGGGGAGGACGGGTGGGGTTAAGAGTCCGAAAGGGGGGCGTTATTAATTGTAAACCTCCAAAATATCTTTCCCTGTAGCATACAAAACAGCGGCCTCAGCCTTCTTCAGATCATAGAGCGACCGGTAAAAATTTGTCTCGGCCACGGTCAGCAGGCTGACGGCATCGAGCACCTCAGTCGCGGTGCCGACGCCCTCCGCGTATTTCATATGGTTAATCCTGAGATTCTCCTCAGCCTGCGCGACAGCGTCCTTCGTTACCTCCACCCGCTCCCGCGCTGTCTGAGCGTCGAGCAGATATCTCTCGACCTCAAGCCTTATATCATCAAGCAATTTGTTTTTTCCCTCGATAAGCCGCAGCCTTTCGCTCTCGATCTTTGACAGTTCCGCACTGGTTTCTCCGCCCCTGAACAGATTGATGCCCATTCCGAGCGTTACCGACCAGTTCCCTTCGTGCACCTGATAGCGGTTTTCCGTATAGTCATAACCGCCTCTCAGAAAAACTTTCGGATAATACCCGCTCTTTTTTGCAGCCTTATCAAGGTCAAGGGCTTTCAGGGTCTCTTCGGCGATCTGAATTTCAGGCCGCTGTTTTTCAGCGGCTTCCCAAGCCCGCTCTCTGTCTGCTTCAACGAGCATGGGTGAGACGTCCCTGATATCCTCGACCTGTATATCCAAGGTCAACGGTCTGACAAGGATGCTGTTCAGGCGGGACGCGGTCACCGCCCTGAGGTTCCTCGCGGTGAGGAGTCTCTGCTTCGCGTCAGAAATCTTCACCTCTGCCTGGAGCAGATCATTTTTTGTAATGACGCCCTCTTCATACAGGCTCCTCGCGTCACGCAGGTGAGACTCGAGCCTTTCGACTTCCTTTTCGGCAACCTTCAGCAGGTTCTCTGATTCAAGAAGGTCCAGGTACACAAGCACGAAATCTATCGCGACAAGGTTACGTATCCTCGCGGTATCGAACTTTTTGGCGTTCAGCAGCTTTTTACTCGCTTCAAATCTTGACGCATTACCTTTAAAATCATAGAGCGTCTGCTGCACGCTCAGACTGAAAAAAAGAAAATTCTTCTCGGAGACCGGCACCTGCTGTATCCCGAAGATTGCACCGGGTTGCTGCGCGAGAGAGGTATATCCGCCGGAAGCATTTATCTCGGGCAGCATTCTCGCCTTCGCGATCAGCGTATCAGCCTCTGATATCTTTTCTTCATAACGCGTTATTTTTAAAAGTCTGTTATTTTCCGTGACAAGCCTCAACCCCTCGGGCAGGGTTAATAATTCTGAAAACGCAAGGGAATCAAACGCGACTGACAATATCATGATCAATAAGATCATAAGGATCTTTGTTATCACTGTTTTGTGTTCGGCATATATCATTTCTTTGGCCCTGTCGTATTTCCCTCCCCTTTGCGAAAGGGGAGGACAGGAGGGGTTACTTTCATATGCAACTGATTCAAAACACTCTGCATATCAATCAACACTTCATGGTTCCAAAACCGTATCACGTTAATTCCCTGTGTCTTCAGATACTCTGAACGGGCTTCCTCATACTCCTTATTTTCACTTTGGTTGTGCTGTCCGCCGTCTAATTCTATCGCAGTCTTCACTGTTGGGCAATAAAAGTCCGGAACATAAGGACCAATACTGAACTGGCGAAAAAATCTCACCCCATAAAACTGCCGGTCTCGCACTCTCTTCCGGAAAGCCTTTTCCGCATCAGTCTGATTGCGTTTCAACTCCCGTCTACGCTGCTTTAATGTTGGATCATTTCTTGTAAATATCATAAATCCCCCTATAACCCCTCCACCCTCCCCTGGAAATCATAACTCCCCCTTTACCCCCTCTTAGCTTAAGAGGGGGAGAGGCGGAGCCCGGGGGTGTTACCCCAAGGGGAGGCCAGGCATGGTCAAGATTGGATGGGTATAGCCCACTCGATTCCCGGATGAGTCACATATTTTAATATCCCCTTAAGCATACTGCAATTATGTAATTCATACATTACAACTCCGTTTAAAAATAGACAAACTATTATAAATATTCAAGTGTCTTGATGAGGGCCTCTGCTTTTTTCAGGCTCTCGTAGTACTCGCGTTCAGGGTCAGAATCTGCAACAATACCGGCGCCTGCCTGCACATACGCCCTCCCGTCCTTTATGAGAAAAGTCCTGATGATGATGTTCATATCCATATTCCCGTTAAACCCTATGTACCCTATTGAGCCCGTATAAGGCCCTCTCTTTGTCGGCTCGATTTCATCGATTATTTCCATGCACCTGACTTTCGGGACTCCCGTTATTGTCCCGCCGGGGAACGCGGCCCTGATGACGTTAAAACAGTCCTTGCCGTCAACGAGAATGCCTTTCACGTTCGACACGATATGGATGACATGCGAATATTTCTCCGTGATCATAAGCTCATCAACGCTGACTGTCCCGTAGTCCGATACCTTTCCGAGGTCGTTTCTCTCGAGGTCTATAAGCATGATATGCTCAGCCCGTTCTTTTTCATTCAGCAGCAGTTCCGCCCTCATTGTTTCATCTTCATCAAGGTCCTTGCCTCTCGGTCGCGTGCCGGCAATCGGCCTTGTGTCAACTGTCTTCCCGACCACTCTGACGAGCCTTTCAGGTGAAGAACTCACTATATGGTAATCATCGAAATCCACAAACGCGGCAAAAGGCGACGGATTGATTTTTCTCAGTATCGTGTAGACCTTCCAGGGGTCTGTTACCCCTATTTCAGCGGAAAGCCGGAGAGAGAGATTGGCCTGAAATATATCACCTGCGGCAATATATTCCTTGGTCTTTGTGACCATATCCATATACCGTTCTTTCTCTGTCTCATACGTTATATTCACCCGATATGCGGCATTACCGGAAGCCTCTTCGGTTTCGGCGATAAAATTGATTCTTCTCTGCAATCCCTGCAGTACGGTTTCAGCTTCGGCAACCAGCAAAGCTTTTGGTTTTGTTACCTCCGAATAGCCGAGGACCGTCTCTCTCGCGCCGGGACAGACGATGATCCAGCATTTCTTTGCCGCGTGATCGAACGCGATGAGCCTGTCGATCATGAAAAAATGCAGGTCAGGAATGTGGAGATCATCCATCGCGGTCTCCGGAAGTTTTTCGAGATAGTGGACAAAATCATAGCTCAGCATGCCCGCTGCCCCGCCCTGAAAAGGAGGGAGCCCCGCGACAGGCTCCTGGCGGTACACCTCCACAAGTTCTCTCAGCCTCTGAAGCGGTATTCTGCTCGAGAGTGTCTTTCTCCCGCCGCAGTCTATTTCGACCACGCCGTCTTTGACTTTCATTATCAGGTAAGGCTCGATTCCAATAAATGAATATCGCGCGATATTCCCGGGGCCTTTCACGCTCTCCAGCAAAAAACTGTTGCCGGACCTTACCGCAGCATATATTTCGGAAGGGTCGCGAAAAGGTATCTCCCTGAATACCGGCGTAAAGCTTTCTGTAGTAAATGTTATTTCTGACATGGAGGATACAGGTTCTTTAAAGGGGTCTCATAATAAGGATTAAAGAATATAAAAAATCCCTCCCTGCCTCCCTTTGCCAACCAGGAGCAGGTGCTTTAAGCAAGGGAGGATTATTCCCCTCTTTGACAAAGAGGGACGAGGAGAGATTTTCAAGTAAAGGTCTATTCAATTATAAAACCCTTAGTAACAGCGGTTACGCATTATACTGAGGCTATCTCTTTGTGTATCAGCTCTATAGCCTTCATCGGATCGCTCTGGTTCAATATAGCCCTGCCCATCACCAGAAAATCCGCACCCTGGTTCAGCGCCTGCTTCGGCGTCATCGTCCGCGCCTGGTCATCAGGCTGAGCCCATGAGGGTCTGATGCCCGGCGTTACGATGAGAAATCCCCGTCCGCAGTGCGTCCTGATCATCGCAGCCTCGCGCGCTGAAGCAACTACCCCGTCCAGCCCGGCCTTTAAGGCGAGACCGGCGAAGTGCCTCACGTGGGTATTGAGGCTGTGCTGAACCCCTATCTCATGCTTTAACGTTTCCTGGGACATGCTGGTCAAAACCGTAACTGCTATCATTCTCGGCTTATTAAGATTTTCCCGGAGACAGGCATTAATGACTTCCTCGCTGCATTTCCTCATCATGTCCAGACCGCCCGACGCGTGCACATTGAACATGAACACGCCGAGTCTTGCCGCGGCAATGCCTGCTTTGGCTACAGTATTGGGAATATCATGGAATTTCAGGTCAAGGAATACTTTTTTCTCCCTCTTATGTATCTCACTGATAATCGCGGGACCTGCAACGGTATAGAGTTCAAGTCCCACCTTGAACACGTCGATTACATCCCTGAACCTTTCGATCAGTTCAACCGCGTGATCATATTCGGGCACATCAAGCGCGAGGATTAATTTTTTTCTGTTTTGAATTACGTCGTCGTCCTTCATATCTTTGGCAGTACGATTCCCTTCTGTGCCTGATATTTGCCCTTCTTATCCGCGTAAGAGGTCAAACA
>JAOUFP010000249.1 GCA_029858145.1 Nitrospirota bacterium
ACAGCGATCAGCTCGTCTTTATCGTCCAGTGATATCGCGATAATGCCCTTCCCCCTCGGATTGCTGTAAGCGGTAAGCGCCGTCTTCTTTACGGTCCCGTTTTTGGTGAACATCACGAGATAGCCGTCCTTGAAATCACGGACAGGCAGCGCGGTTGACACCCACTCTCCTTCAGAGAGCTGCAGCAGGTTTATCAGCGCCTTTCCCTTTGCCGTACGGCCTGCCTCGGGTATCTGATAGGTCTTCAGCCAGTAAAGCCTCCCGTAGTTCGTGAAGAAGAGCATATAGACATGCGTCGAGCCGATAAAGAGCTGCTCTACAAAGTCTTCTTCCTTGGTCTCCATGCCCATAAGGCCCTTGCCGCCCCTCCTCTGGCTCCGGTAGGCGCTGAGGGGGTTCCTCTTGATATATCCGGTATGGGAAAGGGTGATAACCATCTCCTCTTCGGTAATGAGATCCTCTATGGTGATCTCTTTTGTCTCTTCGGTGATCTCTGTTTTCCTCGCGTCCGCGTATTTTTCCTTTATCTCAAGAAGCTCTTCCTGTATGATCTGGGAAACCAGGGCATCGCTTGAGAGGATAGACTTTAACCTCTCTATCTCCTTCAGGGTCTCTGTATACTCCGTGACGATCTTGTCGCGTTCGAGACCGGTAAGCCTCTGCAGCTTCATGTCGAGGATCGCCTGCGCCTGTATCTCAGAGAGCGAATAATTCGCAATCAGCCCTTCTTTTGCCTCGGCAGGACTCTTGGCAGCCCTGATCAGCGCGATGATCTCATCGAGATGGTCGAGCGCTATCTTCAGTCCTTCCAGAACATGGGCCCTTTCCTGCGCCTTTCTCAATTCATAACGCGTCCGCCTGAGGATGACATCACGCCTGTGCTGGAGAAAATAACTGAGTATCTTCTTCAGTCCGAGCACATGCGGCTGTCCGCCCACAAGGGCGAGCATGATAATGCCGAAGGTGCTCTCCATCTGGGTCTGCTTATAGAGGTTATTCAGGACAACCTGGGCCATCTCCCCGCGTTTCAGTTCGATCACAATCCGTATGCCTTCCCTGTCAGACTCGTCCCGCAGGTCCGAAATACCCTCTATCTTCTTTTCCCTGACAAGTTCGGCGATCTTCTCGATAAGCCGCGCCTTGTTCACCTGATACGGGATTTCGGTGACGATGATGCTTTCGCCGCCCCTGTGCTCCCGCTCTATCTTCGCCTTCGCGCGCACCTTGACGAGGCCCCTGCCGTTCGTATAGGCATTCTTTATCCCCTCTGTGCCGTAAATCGCGCCGCCGGTCGGGAAATCAGGCCCCTTTACCGCGGACATAAGCTCCTCGACAGGAATATGCTTGTTCTTCAACAGCATCAAGAGCGCGTCGATGACCTCACCGAGATTATGCGGCGGGATGTTCGTCGCCATTCCGACTGCGATGCCTGAGGCACCGTTGATGATAAGATTGGGTATCCGTGACGGGAGGACCATCGGCTCTGCCGTTGTTTCATCAAAGTTCGGGACAAAATCGACCGTCTCCTTGTCGATGTCTGTCAGCAGTTCCTCTGCTATCTTCGCCAAACGGGCCTCGGTATACCGGTACGCAGCAGCGCGGTCGCCGTCGATCGAACCGAAATTCCCCTGTCCGTCGACAAGGGTATAGCGCATATTGAAGTCCTGCGCGAGCCTTACCATCGCATCGTATACAGCGGTATCGCCGTGGGGATGGTATTTCTTCAGCACCTCGCCGACCACACCGGCGCTTTTGGAGTATTTCTTGTTCGGGAGCAGCCCTTCGCGGAACATCGCGTAGAGGATCCTGCGCTGGACAGGCTTAAGCCCGTCCCTCACTTCAGGGAGTGCCCTGCCGATGATCACGCTCATCGCGTAATCAAGATAGCTGACCTTCATTTCTTCTTCTATATTTATCGGTACCTTTGACATGTATCTTTCAGTCCTTTCTCTCTTTTAAATCAACACCATAACCGTGACAGCCCGAAGCCTTTTATATATCTATATTCCGTGCCTCCAGGGCATGCTTCACAATAAATTCTTTTCTCGGCTCGACCTGATCTCCCATCAGGACCGTGAACATCTCATCCGCCATGACGCTGTCCTCAACCGTCACCTGGAGCAGCGTCCGCTTGCCTGAATCCATGGTTGTTTCCCACAACTGCTGGGGGTTCATCTCTCCAAGACCCTTATAGCGCTGGATCGACAGCCCCTTGCGGGCCGCCTCAAAGACATAGTTATAGAGTTCGGTCGTCGAGTCCATAAACTTTTGTCCCTCTTTCGTCGAGATCCTGTACGGTCTCTCTCCCATGTCTTTGATGAAATTATACAGGCTCTCGAGCTCCCTGAACTCAGGTGATACGATCAGGTTCACGTCCAGGACAACCTTGTAGTTCTGCTTCCGTATCTCGACGCTGAAGGCCCCGTGCTCTTCGTCGACAAGCAGCTCCCCGATGGTGAGACCGGAAACCGCTGCGTTCAGCTTCCCAAGGAGCGCGGTCAGGCCGTCCCTGTCCTTCATCAGCTCCTTGTTTATCCCCGCCTCAAGCAGAACTTTCAACACCTTGGGGTCCTTCCGCCTTCTTTTGAACCATTCCAGCAGCTTCTCGTAACCAAGGAGCCGCTTCAGGAAAGGGATCAGGGCCTTGCCTTTTACCTCCTGCCCTTTTATGGGTATCGCGATATCCTCTGCCGCAAGCTCGAAGAGCATATTCTGCATCTCCGCCTCATTCTGGATATACTTTTCGGTCTTTCCCTTTTTTACCTTGAAGAGCGGCGGCTGGGCGATATAAAGATACCCCTGCTCGATGAGCTGAGGCATCTGCCGGTAAAAAAAGGTGAGCAGGAGGGTCCTGATGTGCGCGCCGTCGACATCCGCGTCAGTCATCAGTATGATTTTATGGTACCTCGCCTTCGCTATGTCAAAATCTCCGGCGCCGATGCCGGTCCCCAGGGCAGTGATGAGTATCCGTATCTCTTCAGAGCTGAGCATTTTATCAAAACGTGCTTTTTCGACGTTCAGTATCTTTCCCCTGAGCGGCAGTATCGCCTGCGTCCTCCGGTCTCTTCCCTGCTTGGCAGAACCTCCCGCGGAGTCTCCCTCCACGATAAACAATTCACTCATTGCAGGGTCCTTTTCCGCGCAATCAGCGAGTTTGCCTGGGAGTCCGGTGTCCTCAAGGGCGCCCTTCCTCCGCGTGAGTTCCCGCGCCTTTCGCGCCGCCTCTCTGGCCCTCGCTGCCTGGACCGCCTTCTCGAGTATTTTTCTCGCGATGGAGGGGTTCTCCTCGAAATACGTGGACAGGGCATCATTGACGATCGACTCGACGATCCCCTTCGCCTCGCTGTTGCCGAGTTTCATCTTTGTCTGTCCCTCAAACTGCGGGTTCGGCAGTTTCACGCTGATGACAGCCGTCAGCCCCTCCCGGATATCATCTCCTGAAACATTGTCTTTTCCGTTTTTGAGGATACCGGAAGAAGTGGCATAGCTGTTTGCGGTCCTCGTGAGCGCGGATTTAAAGCCTATGAGATGGGTGCCGCCTTCTCGGGTGTTGATGTTGTTCGCAAAGGTATATATCGTCTCCGCATAACTGTCATTGTATTGCAGTGCGACTTCCGCAATGATCCCGTCCTTTTCGCCTGTTATATAAACCGGCTTCGGATGGAGCGGAGTTTTATTCTTGTTGAGATGCTCAACAAAAGAGATGATGCCGCCTTTATAGAGAAACTCCTTGCTTTTGTCGGCCCTCTCATCATGTACGGTTATTTTCAGGCCGCTGTTAAGAAACGCGAGTTCCCTCAGCCGCTGGGAAAGCACGTCATAGCTGAACTCCGTCGTCTCGAATATTTGAGTGTCCGGTTTGAAGGTGACTTTTGTACCCCTTCCCTTTGTCTTGCCGACTGCCGTCAGAGGGCCTGTCGGCTTTCCCCGCTCAAACCTCTGCTGAAATACCTGGCCGTGCTGTTTTATCTCGACTTCAAGCCACTCGGAAAGTGCGTTGACCACTGATATGCCGACCCCGTGCAATCCTCCTGATATTTTGTACGCCGTGGATTCAAACTTGCCTCCCGCGTGAAGCTCCGTAAGCACGACTTCCGCTGCGGTCCGGCCTTCAGAGTCGCCGGGGTGAGGGCCTGTCGGGATTCCTCTCCCGTTATCCGTGACCGTACAGCTTCCGTCATGATGAAGAATCACATCTATCGTATTGCAGAAGCCTGCCAGGGATTCGTCAACGCTGTTATCTACAGCCTCGTATACCAGATGGTGCAGTCCGTCTACCCCGGTCGAGCCTATATACATGGCAGGTCTTTTTCTGACTGCGCTCAGTCCCTTCAGTACTTTGATATCTTCAGCTCCATACGTCGATTCTGTCTCACTGTTATTTATTATTTTTTCTTCCATTTGTTTTCTGTTTTTCCTCTTTAATAATTGATTATGTTGCCTGAGAGCCTTTAGATCCTCATCGGCATGATGACACAGCGGTAGTCTTCATCCTTTTCATCCTTCACCAGCACCGGACTCAGCGGTGCCTGCATCTCGAGAATGACATTCTCCGAAGACATCGCCGCGAGAATGTCTATCAGATAGCGGGCGTTGAACCCCATGGAAAGGTTTTCACCGGTATAGTTTACCGCGAGTTCATCCTGCGCCTCTCCCATATCAGGGTTCGAAGAGGTTATCACGACGAGGTTATCAGAGAGGTCCAGCCTGACCGCACTTGACCTTTCCTTCGACATGATCGAGACCCTTCGCAAGGTCTTTACGAAGGCATCTTTCTGGATGACAACCTTCTTTTCATTCCCTGAGGGTATAACCTGTTCATAATTCGGATAGGTCCCTTCAATAAGCCGCGTAAGGAACTGGATATCTCCTATGCTGAACATGACATGATTTTTGCAGAACGTCACCTTTATATTCTCTTCCGACTTATCGAGGAGCTTCCTGAGCTCTACCGCAGCCTTTCTCGGAATAATATTTTTTC
>JAOUFP010000250.1 GCA_029858145.1 Nitrospirota bacterium
GCTTACCCCCGTATTGGCCGGAGAATCAATAAACATAACCGACGTTGCTTTACGGATGGGGCAGGCGACGCTGATTATAGCCGGAGTGCTTCTCAGTGCGCGCTGGATTGTGCCGGGTTTGCTCCACCAGGTCGTCAGTACAAGGAGCAGGGAATTATTTATTACGACTATTATCCTTCTTTGTCTTGGTATCGCGCTTCTTACCTCACAACTTGGCCTTTCCCTTGCCCTCGGGGCGTTTTTAGCCGGCCTTGTCATATCCGAGTCGGAATATGCCCATCAGGCAACCTCAGACATTTTGCCTTTTAAGGAGAGTTTCATCGGCCTGTTTTTTGTCTCCGCCGGCATGCTCATGAATATCGGTTACGTGAACGATAATTTTCTCAAGATTGTGATCGCGGTTTTCATGATATTCAGTCTTAAGGTCATTACCGGGACGGTTTCGAGCCTCATAATAGGAACCCCCCTGCGGGCGTCTCTCCATGCGGGCTTCGGTCTGGCACAGATCGGGGAGTTCTCCTTTGTGCTTGCCATAGCAGGAAAGGCTTCAGGCCTTATAACAGAGGAGTTCTATCAGGTTTTTCTTTCCTCGTCCGTGGTGACAATGATTCTGACGCCGTTTGTCCTGAAGAGCGCCCCGGCGGTGTCCGAATGGATAACGGCACGCAGGCTGACGCAGCGGCTGTTCCGGCATGGAAAGTTGCGTGAAGAAGAGGGCCTTCGGCGAAAAAGAGAAGGCCACGTAATCATTATCGGCTTCGGCCTGAACGGAAGAAACCTCGCGAAGGTGCTGAAAGAGGCCGCAATTCCCTACGTTGTTCTTGAGATGAACAGCGATACGGTGAAGAAGATGAAGAAAAAACGGGAACCCATATTTTATGGAGACGGCACCAGCGCCGAGATACTCCATGCACTGAGTATTGATAAGGCGAGGCTTCTCGTTATCGCGATATCAGACCCTGCTTCCACAAGAAGAATAGTCTCGATCGCGAGGCATGAAAATCCGGACCTTTACATCATCGTAAGGACCAAATACTTCGTCGAGATAGACGACCTGAAGTCACTCGGCGCAAACGAAGTAATACCGGAGGAGTTCGAGACATCCATCGAGATATTTTCGAGGGTTCTTCATCAGTATCATTTCCCGAATAATGTGATAGCGGAGATGACGGATAAGATAAGGAGCGATAATTATAAGGCATTGAGGGGGCCGGATATGCCGAGGAAACATCTTTTTGAGAAATGTGAATGGCTTCCGGAAATAGAATTGGACGGCTTCAAGGTATCGCCTGACTCGCCTCTCATCGGAAAGAGCATCGCCCAAATGCAGGTGAGAAAGAAGACAGGCGTCACTATAATAGCGGTACGGAGAGGTACCGGGGTTTTTGCCAATCCTGATCCGCAATTCATTTTTCAGCCGGGAGATATCGTTATCTTCTCGGGCAGCAGGGAGAGTATGAATACGGCGTTAAAGTATTTCAAAGGCAGAGAGATGCTGACAGAAGAGGTGACCTGATGCAATCTGTCGCCGTCTGCCCCCTCTTCAGATAATAACAGATATCCTGAGGCACGCCCGGGGTGACTTGAACAGTTTATGCCGCGGCGATTGTGAAGTGAGGGAAAGAAGTCTTATCAGGAAAGCGCTCAGGGAACAGGGATGCCTTCTATCCGGGTAATGACCCATTTCCCCGTGTGCCCGGGCTGCTCTTTAATGCTGACACGGGCGTTTGTAAATGTGACGTGCTGCCCTTTTCTGTAGGCTGCCTGTGCTCCAATATCCTGCCGGATTTCAAGCGTAATCGAGCTGATATTGACCAGATATCCGGGTGTCCCCATGTAGGTCTTTTCACCTAACGAGAGAGGCTTTATGTCCCCCACGCGAATCTCAGCGACATGGTACTTTTCTGTTTCAAAATGCCTTTCGATCAGGGCCTTCACCACCTGACCGGCAGGAACCGGCCTGCATCCCGGCAGGAGAAACATAAGCGGAACAAGCAGAATTGCTGATGCCCTGAAGATGCTGCCGGGGGAAGCGTTCATTGCATGATCCTTCATTAATGATGTATAGAAAAGTTATATCACCGTGAAGGTGCAATTGCAAACAATTTATGTGAAATGTTTCCGGGTGGAACAGAACACGCGGCTATATTCAAGCTGAGCAGAACCGGCACCGCATGCTCAGACAGTGTGATTGCCGGCTGCGGGTGTCCTGGAAGGTATGATTTCAGCCCCGGCGTGCAATAACCGGGGCTGATGGTGATAGAATACAATAAAGCCGGGCAGTTATTTCTTCTCGGGAGGAGAGGGGATATTTCCTCCGTGGCATTCCGTGCAGTTGGACTGCGCCGGGATGTTGAATGATTTCGCCGGAAGAACGCCCTTGGTTTGATACTTTCCGTCATGCCATTCGTTCAGAAGCTCTGTCAGATGGTATGCAACGCTTGCTGTGACGCGCGCGCATCTGTCTTTTCTTTCCGGGCTGCCCAGCGGCTTGCCCGCAGCCTTCATCCACTTGCCGACCGAAACATGGCAAAGCGGCGAATCTGCGACGGTCTTCGGAATTTCAGCCGTTACCTTCGGCTCTTTTGGTGTATAGACGGGCATCTGGGCGTCTGAATACCACTGCATCATTTCGCTTCCCATAAGCATGCCGTCCTTGGAAACGCCTTCAATGCTGGGGCCTATTATCAGATTTGTAACGACGTTCGCCCCTGAATTCGAACCGCATACCGTCCCCCAGGCGGACATGCCGCCTTCGAAGAACTTGAAGGCGTCCACGGGGAAGGACTTGTAGGGCTCGCCCACCTTTTCTGCAAGCTGGGTGAAAATGCTGCTGATGACGGCGCCGCCGCAGAAGAGCCTGTACCACTCTTTGTAGGCGAGTTCCGCTGTTTCTGTGGGGTCAAGTTTTTTATAAGGCCATGGCCACGTTTTCATGTCTGCGGCCTTTGCCTTTGCTTCTGCCTCTGATACAACGCCCAGCCCGCCGGCTGCCAAAGCAGCTATTCCAGCGGCTCCGATTGCAAGTTTCCCTGCTCCTGTCAGAAGGCATCTTCTCGACAGTTTTTCGTCAAACAATTTTTTGTCACCCATAAACCAACCTCCGTTAGTGATATTTTCCGGTTCCAGCATGAACCGGACTGCTTCATCCCCTTGTCTCTAACGTTGCTGGAAGGAAAGGGGATAAATCCTTTCAGCACAATGAGTAAGGACCTTTTTGAGTGAGGTTTTTTTCCCCGCCGGCAATTCCGCCCCGAGAACATACTTCGCGGTTGTCTCTGCGTTTGATTCCGGCCACAACAGGGGAGCGTCTCCGAATACGTGCACATAATCCGGAAAGAGGGTTTTGCGGAACAATGACACCTTTGTTGCGAAAGAGGGGATATCCTGAATTATAAGGTGCCCTTTAATCATGACTAACATTTAACAAAATAATTACAAATTTAGCAAGATAAAAAATGAAGCGGTATGGTCTTTAAAAAATTAAAAAAATATTATGTAAAATGGTTTAAAGGGGCAAGGATCAATTTGAAATTCCGGTGAGAGTTTTTATGCAGGAGAGGTTTTCATATTGTCAATACCGCTCCCGCGTAATCTGGTATCACTTTACGCGCTCTGCCTGCCGGTTATTTCCGTTTCCGCGGGATGAAGGAAAAAGAGCGCTATAGCCGGGCTCTATTCAACATCCAGATTGATCAAACCCATATAAACTCCTTTTACAACTTCCTTCATCTTGTCGAAGTTCAGGGTTTCGATCGTATCGGACGTTGAATGATAATTCGGGTTCCGGTAGAACGACGTGTCAGTAATCATGATTGCGTGATACCCGAACTTCCAGTAGTTCATATGGTCTGAAAAGTCCACTCCGACGAGAAAAGACGGAGCCCTGAGACTCTCCACCCCAACAGAGGCGGGTTTCATGCTGTCTTTGAAATGTCTGAGCAGTCCGGAGCTTGCGAAATTGCCCACGACTCCGATGAAATTTCCTGATGACGGATAAAAAAACTTCATGAGACGCAATGGATATTCCTGAGATTCCGGGTCGTTTGAATAGAAACCTATCATCTCGAGGCTCAGCATGCCCAAAACGTTCACCCCGGCGTCATGCAGGGATTTTGCATGAATAAAACTGCCCATGCCTTCTGTTCTGAAGAAGGGCGGCTCCTCGAGCGTGTACGCGACAAAATCAATCCGGAAGTTTATTTTCGGGGCCTGCGCGGTAAGAAGTTTTGCGAGGCCCAGGAGCCCGGCTATCCCTGACGCATTGTCATCAGCCCCGGGCTGTTCGCCGCAGACGTCATAGTGGGCGCCGACGATAAATCTCGGGGCGGTTTCCGGTCCGTAGCTCGCGATAATGTTTCTGTATTCCTTGCCGTTGACATGGTATTTTTGTTCAATCGGGCGATATCCGAATTCAAGAAATTCGTCTCTGATGAAATCCGCCGCCCTGTTCAAAGAGTCGATATTCATGTAGTTTCTGGCTGGCCTGATGCCGGTCAGTTTGTGCACGGAGGAGTATAATTGGTCTTTATCAATTGCGATGTCTGGTTTTGTATAAGCCCTGTTGGCGGGCATGCAGATACCAGGAAAAAAAAATAATCCAATCAGGATAAAGAAAGGTTTCATTCATTTATTATACATTGAATGATCTGTTGTTCTTCTTTCCTCAGCCGGTATTTAACAGGAAAATGAGACGCTTGTCAGCAAGACAGAGTGACGGCCTGCGGCGAATCGATGTCATGCACGACGTGAGACCAGATTTTCAAAAAAGAAACATTTACTGAGCAGAAATATTGCCGGTAGTTCCGAGGTTATCTTTTTGTTCGCACCATATACACTGTATTAAGACCCTTATCCGTGATCTCGAAACCGAAGCGGCTGTAATAGCCGACAAGACGGTCAAGTTTTTCGGTGCTGAACGGGCCGAATGGTCTGGCTGAAACGAACAGGTCCTTCTTCATGCTGTCGGCAAGCACAA
>JAOUFP010000251.1 GCA_029858145.1 Nitrospirota bacterium
AGCGCCTCCCTCGCCTTTCGCGGTGCCGGAGCCCATGACCGCCCTGCCCATGCTCTCCATGATGGTCTTCACGTCGGCAAAGTCCACATTTATGAGACCGGGGACCAGAATAATATCCGATATCCCCCGCACGGCCTGCTTCAGCACGTCGTTCGCTACCGCAAAAGATTTGAGCATCGGCGTGCCCTTATCGACGACGAGGCTTATCCTGTCATTGGGGATAACAATCATGGTATCGACACAGTTGTTAAGCTCCTTCATCCCTTCCTCTGCGTTCCGGGCTCTTCTCTTCCCCTCATAGAAAAACGGTTTTGTTACCACTCCCACTGTGAGAGCGCCCAGTTCTTTGGCTATGCTGGCCACAACAGGCGCGGCACCGGTGCCTGTTCCTCCGCCCATCCCGGCGGTGATAAATACCATGTCGCAGCCGTCCAGGCAGTCCACGAGGGCATCCCTGTCCTCTATCGCGGCCTGTCTTCCAACCTCGGGATTTGAACCGGCCCCAAGACCCCTTGTGAGTTCCCGCCCGATCTGAATTCTTACCGGAGCAAGTGATGTCTCCAGGACCTGCAGGTCAGTGTTTATCGCGATGAACTCTACACCATGCAGATTCGAAGCTATCATATTGTTGATCGCGTTCCCCCCTGCGCCGCCGATACCCACGACCTTGATCCTCGCGTTCTGTCCCTTTACTTCCTCGATTTCAAACATTTCATACCCCCTTCTTTTCTGTTAATTTACTGTATGTGAACTTTGTTTCTGAATGCACCTTTTAACCATCCTTTTATTCCCGCAACGATATCCGCAAAAATATCCGGGTGATTCACTCTGGCCGGTGATGATTCATATCCGTAGGCAACAAGCCCCGCGCATGAGGAATAAGCGGGGTTTGCAACCGCGGCCATCTGCCCCCTGACGTTCACGGGCCGGCCGATCCGCACCGGCAAACCGAGGAGTGACTCCGTCATCTTGTCAAAACCGTGCAGGAGCGAGGCGCCGCCGGTTAGCACCAGTCCGCATGTGGCGAGTTCATAACCGCAGCACGCCTTTACCTCTTCCTTCATCATCCCGATCATCTCCTCGCATCGCGGTTGTATGATCTCGCTGATGTATTGAGCCGGCATGGTTTTCGTGTTCCCGCCTGTCTGATTTATCTGGACCTCTTCCTTCCCGTTCACTATGCCCGCATAGGCAGCTCCGCACGACCGCTTCAGCTTTTCGGCTTCATGCACGTTGATCCTGAGGCCGACAGCGATGTCATTCGTCACATGCGCTCCTCCGACGCCGAGGACTGATGAGTAACGGACTGCTCCGTCCCTGATGAAAACCATATCCGTTGTGCCGCCTCCGATATCGGCAAGAAGCACACCGCATTCCATCTCATCCCTCGAAAGCGCGGCGGCGGCAGAGGCAACAGGTCCAAACACAATATCAGAGACATCCACTCCTGCTTTTTCGCAGCATTTCACCAGATTCTGAATCGATGAGGCAACCCCGGTGATGATGTGCACCTTCGCCTCAAGCCTCACGCCTGACATTCCGACCGGATCGGCAATCCCTTCCTGTCCGTCGAGGATGAAATCCATGGGGATGACATGCAGCACTTCCCTGTCCAGCGGAATGTATACAGCCTTCGCTGATTCAATCGCGCGATCCATATCAGCAGGCCGTACTTCCCTGCGTCGTACACCTATGGCCCCGAAGCTGTCCAGCCCTTTTATATGGGCGCCGGATATCCCTGCGGTAACGGATTTGATCCTGATGCCGGCGGATCTTTCCGCCTCCCTGACAGCCTTTTTTATGGAATCAATGGTCGCATCCATGTTTATCACCATGCCCTTCCTCAGCCCCCTTGACGGTGCTTCACCCAGGCCAAGGATGTTCACCCCCCTGTCGTTCAGCTCTGCTGCGACCGCACATACCTTTGAGGTCCCGACATCAAGCCCTACTGCCAGATTCCCGGCCATTACCTGATCACCTCGTTCACAGGACTTACCAGCACCCTGTTCGCAAATCTCAGGTCAATATAATCGACGGAAATGTTCCTGCCCTTTATCTCTTCCTCAATGTCCGTCAGTCTTGCAAGCTTATCCTCATATTCCCCCTCGCCTACCTTGACGACGATGCCGTCGAGATTCACTGACATCTCCTGCGGCTTATGCGAGATTATCTCTATGCGTTCCTTCCGGGACAGAAGCCCGGTGTTTTTAATTGCCTTTGCCAGGTTTATTGCCTCATGAAAAGCCTCTTTTTCCCTGTAGGGATTACTTGAGATGACGGGAAGAAAAGGGATTGCTATATCTCCGAGTTTCTCCAGCATGGTTCCCCTGTCATCGACAATAAACAGCTTCCCCTTCACGTCAAGAAGCGCGAACGGCTCCGATTCCCTGATGTCGATGAGAAGCCGGCCCGGGAATTCCTTTCTGACGGCCACGGAACGTATCCATGGTGATTCCAGTATCTTCGAGGCTATCCGCCTGCCTGAAACCTTCAACAGATTTTCGTCTCTGCCGATACCCGCCATGCTTTTCAGCTCCTCATCCGTCAGGTGCTCATTTCCTGTTATCACGACCTCCCCGACATGAAACGCCGTATCCACAATCCTCGACACCATATAGATTGCCGCCACAACCAGGGCCACCGGCAGCACAACAAAAACAAGGTATTTCCCGGCCGTCACAAGCCGTTCGCCCCTGCGTTTATTCACCGGCACATTTTTTCTGGCTTTTCTGTTTGTTTTCAACATACTCCCCGAAGGATCTTTGTCAGAAGTTCCCCGAACCCTATACCTGCACTTTCCGCAATCTTTGGCAGGAGGCTCGTTTCCGTCATGCCCGGGATGGTATTCACCTCAAGCACAAAAGGATTTTCTTTCACGTCGATGATCAGATCCACCCTTGTCGCGCCGCTGCAGCCGAGGGCCTGATGCGCTGCCAGGGCTGTCTGCTTCGCGCCGTCGTAGGTTTTCTCCCGCAGCCGGGGCGGCAAAATATACTCGGTCATCCCGGCCGTGTACTTCGCCTCATAACTGTAAAATTCAAGGGAGGGTTTGACTTCGACTCCGCCGAGCACGTTGTCATTCAGAATGCCGATCTGCACCTCTTTCCCCCTGATATATTTCTCTACGATCACCTTTTCCCCATATGAAAATGCCCTTTTCAGCGCACCGTTTACCCCTGACCTGTCTTTTACTATCTCCACCCCGACACTCGAACCCTCTGTAGCGGGTTTTATGACCCAGGGCAGGGGGAAGCCGGTCTTCAGTTCTTCTCCTCCCGCAGTTCCGGTTTTTGCCGTTTTCCTTCGCGTCATAATCTCTGAAGCATGCACTATTTTGAACGCCGGCATCGGGATCTTGTGATACAGAAAGACTTTCTTGGTGGCCTCCTTGTCCATGGCAAGGGCCGATGAGAGGATTCCCGAGCCTGTATACGGGATCCCCATAATCTCGAGCATGCCCTGTACCGCGCCGTTTTCACCATGGCCGCCGTGGAGTGCGATAAAGGCGATATCGATCTTCTGCTTCTTCAAAATCCCGCAGAGGTCCTCTCCCGCGTCAATCGCCACCACATTATATTTAAGACTGCGGAGAGAATTATATACCGCGGCTCCGCTCTTCAGGGATACTTCCCTCTCAGCCGATCTGCCGCCCAGAAGAACTCCGATTTTCATTTTTCTGAGGTCTTGTTCCCTCATAGTTTCATCCCCTTCCGATCACTTTTATTTCAGGCTCCAGGACCACGCCGAATTTTCTTCCCACCATCAGGACTACTTTATGCATAAGGTGTAGATAATCAGACGCGGTACCGCCGCCTTTGTTCACAAAAAAATTGGCATGAACGCTGCTGACCTCGATACCGCCTGCCTTCATCCCCTTGCAACCCGCCTCGTCAATCAGCTTTCCCGCCGATACCCCTTCAACATTCTTAAAAACACAACCCGCGGACCGTTCGGAAATCGGCTGGGTATTCTTCTTCTCTGCCATAAATTCCCGGGTGCGGCCGGCAACCGCGTTCGTATCGTCTTTGTGCAGTCTGATATTCGCGTTGAGCACCACATCCGTCGGCTTTACCGCCGATCTTCTGTATCCGAACTGAAGGTCTCCGGCGGCAAACCTGTCCAGCCTGCCGTCAGCCGACATGATCACTGCCGACAGGATAACATCCTTTATCTCGCACCCGTATGAGCCCGCGTTTCCGCATATGGCCCCTCCGACCGTCCCCGGTATCCCTGTCAAGCCTTCAATGCCCGCATACCCTTTGTCCCTGCAGAAGTTCACAAGCATCTGCAAAGGGACACCGGCCTCAACAAAGAGTTCGACGTCGTCCCCTTCTTCACGTATCACCTGAATCATCCTGAACGCCTTAAAATTGATTACGACCCCGTCAATTCCGCTGTCTCTGACAAGGATATTCGACCCTCCGCCAAGAGGAAGAAACGGCACATTCTTTCTTCGGCACATCAGCACTATATTTTTCAGGGACATAGGGTCTTCAGGACTTACCAGCACGTCAGCGGGTCCGCCGATAGCGAGACTGGTATGGTTTTTCATCGGCATGCCGAACTCCACACCGCCCCGGTAAATCCCGTTGAAGGCATCTTCCCATTCATCGCGGCTAATCAGCATTCAGCCTCTCCAGTACTTTTTCCCCGAGTTTCCATATGTCTCCGGCACCAAGAGTAAGAAGGATATCGCCCCTTTTCATCTCCGCGATCACATACTCTACCGCGCCTTCCCTGTCGGTTTTTATAACGGCACCATGTCCCTGCCGTTTGATCTTTTCCGCGAGGAGATCGGAAGTAACACCCTCAACCGGTTTCTCTCCCGCGGGGTATATGTCAAGCAGTACCAACACGTCCGCATCTCCGAAAGACCGGGCAAACTCATCCATAAGGTCAGCGGTCCTCGTATAT
>JAOUFP010000252.1 GCA_029858145.1 Nitrospirota bacterium
TATTTCGAACTTGCGGTATTCACCGCAGTTGTTCTGATTTTCGGTTGGACAGGACATCAGCGGAACCTCGTGTGGAAGGATGAAATAACGCTGTGGTCTGACGCGGTCAAAAAGTCTCCTGCTAAAGCCCGGCCTTTTTATAATCGGGGATATGCCTTCTACAAAACGGGGCAGTTTGAAAGGGCATTAGCGGACCTTGATAAGTCGATAGCCTTAGATCCAGCTGATTACGAAGCTTATATTAACCGGGGGAGAGTTTTTGGCAAGATGGGACTGCCTGACAGGGCAGCTGAGAACTACGAAATGTCGTACGCTTTGACTGCTCGAAACGCGGAATCACAAAAAAAAGCTGAAGCCTATAATAACCGGGGAATAGGTTTTGGCGAAACGGGTCAGCTTGACAGGGCAGTTGAAAACTTCAGCATGGCGATCGCTTTGAATTACCGATATTCTGAAGCCTATAATAATCGGGGAGTGGCTTTCGGCAAAATGGGTCAGCTCGAAAGAGCAAAAGAGGATTTTGGAAAGGCAATTGATTTGAACCCCAATAATGCTTTTTCTTATTTGAATCGTGGAAACGCATATCTTAAGCTGGGCGATCATGGTCTGGCAGTCACAGATTTTCAGAAAGCATGTTCTTTAGAAAGCAAGGAGGGCTGTGAAGCACTGCAAGATTTACTGCATCGATAAGGAAATGAGGCGTGGGGAGGCGCTCAGTGAATACCGGATATGCGCGCGATTAAATCCGGAATACCGGCGGGCGCAGGAAAGTATCTCGTGCCCTGAGGGTGCTGCTGTCAATATTAATGAAAGGACACAATAATGCCATTGTCTGATCCGAAACCACTGAGCCGTTATATCGAATTTGCGGTATTCACCCTTGTTGTTCTCATATTCGGATGGACTGCTCATCAGCGGAACGTCATCTGGAAGGATGAGATAACGCTCTGGTCGGATGTGATCAAAAAGGCTCCCGGTAAAGCACGGCCCCATAATAACCTCGGGGTTGCCTATACCGATCAGGGGATGAACGATGAGGCGATTGCAGAGATCGCTCTGGCGCTGAAACTGAAGCCCGGCATTCCAATCTATCATGTGAGCATGGGGAACGCCTGCCTGCGGAAAGACCGGCTTGAGGATGCCGCGGTTCATTACAGAGAGGCGCTCCGTCTCAATCCGGATTACGGGGAAGTGCATGTCAATCTCGGTAATATCTTTATAAGGAAAGGAAGCGTTGACGAGGCGATTGAGGAGTTCAGCAAAGCAGTTTCTGATGCCCCCGGATACCTCGCCGGCCATGTAAATCTCGCCTCGGCCTACGGACTGAAGGGAATGACCTATGAAGCCGTGGCTGCGTTTAAAAAAGCCATGGCCCTCCAGCCTGACAATCCTGACATACACTTCAATCTCGCCCTTGCCTATGAAAAGCAGGGTTTATTTGGCGAGGCAGAGAAGGAATACAGAAAGACGCTGAAGCTCAATCCGGCTGATGCGGACGCCAGAAAAAATATCGAGAGGCTCTATGGGATCACGCCGTTCAGAAACTATTGAGCTGATCATTATCGCGGGGATACTGCTGCTCTATTGTCTCTTCACCTTCCAGAGAAACCTTGTCTGGAAAGATGAGATTTCGCTCTGGAGCGACACCGCAGAAAAATCACCCATGAAATACAGGCCCCACGCAAACCTTGGCATCGAATACGCCGGGAAAAAGGACTATGACAGGGCGATGGCCGAATTGACGTTGGCGTTGAGGATTAAACCGAACGCGGAAAGGGCCTATCTCAGTATGGGCCGCATATTGCAGGAAAAAAGACAGTTTGACAAGGCGGTTTTCTGCTATAAAAAGGCGCTTGAGATCGCGCCGGATTTCAGTGAGGCGTTCATTTCTTTGGGGAGCGCTTATGAAGAACAGGGCATGCCGGATATGGCGCTTCCCCAGTATGAGGAAGCCTTGAGAAAGGCTCCGGAAAACCCGATGACTTTGGTGAATATCGGTTCCGCGCTACAGAAAAAAGGGATGTTCGAAGAGGCCGTACGTTATTACAACAGGGCCCTTGAGATCAGCGCGGATCTGCCCCGTGCCTGGTATAATCTCGGACTCGCCTATGATGAAAAGGGGCTGCTCGATCAGGCAGAAGGATATTATCAGCACGCACTGGGGTTAAAGCCGGATTATCCACAGGCGCTGTCAAACCTCGGCGTCATCGAGGCAAAAAGAGGAAGGATCGGGGATGCTGCCCGGCTATTCGAAAAAGCCGTTGAGATCGACCCCAATGATGTGATAAACCTTCTCAATCTCGGATTCGCTTATGAGGAACTTGCGACGCAACTTGGGCACTCATCAGGAGATGAAGTGCGCAAATACAGGGCCGGAGCCTTTGAGACCTATCAGAGGGTTCTGCAGATCGCTCCTGATAATCCGACCGCACGAGAAAGAATCGAAGCGCTGAGGTTGTCCGGCGGCGGATAGTTGTTATTTCTTGACTGGATTCCCCGGTCAAGCCGGAGAATGACTCTTTCAGTAAATATGTCATCGTCCGACGGGATCATTCGATCCACTTCCTCCTGTTAACTTCTCAAATAAATCTTTCCATTCAGGATTCGAACTTTCGATAAGGTCTTTTTTCCATTCCCTGTTGTATTTCTTCAGTCGTTTTTCTCTCCTGATCGCGTACCCCGGATCATAAAACCGCTCGTAATACACAAGCTTGTCCACGCCATATTTTTCCGTAAATCCCTCTGCCACTATATTTTTATGCTCCCACACCCTCTTTAGCAGATCAGAGGTCACGCCGACATACAATGTCCCGTTTCGCCTGCTTGCAAGGATGTACACATAAAAAGTCTTTTCCATTATGTCCAGCGTTTCTATCAGATCGTTTTTCGGTAGACTCTGGATTCCCCGGTCACGCCGGGGAATGACATACATTGAATCACATCATGGATGACGTCGCCCCGGTCACCACTCAGGCGGATACGCCGGGGAATGACCGTTGTCTTTTTTCTTGTCATCGTCCGACTCGATCGGGCGATCCACTTCCTTTTTCGTCAGACATGGATTCCCCGGTCACGCCGGGGAATGACATATAAAGAGCATAAAAGACCCTTATTAAAACCTATCCCGCCAATCGTTGTTTCCCGAAGGCCAAAAAAAAAGGCGCTGCATTAGAGCAACGCCTTGAATTCAGATTATCATAAAAAAAAGAGGGGAGGGAATTTCTTCCCACCCCTCTTTTGGCTTCAAAAAGATCAGATTACCATCCGGTATCTTTTGTGGTGTGGCATACAAAACAGCCTTGGTTGAGGTTTCCGCCACCAGCAACCTGCGTATTATAATCCCACCTGAGAAGATCAGGCTGGTTCGAACCATGCGCCCTATGGCATGAGAGACACATAGCGATCGCGCCGGTAGCAGATGCATCGATGTTAACTGTTGAAGAACTGGAAGCTGGAACGCCGCCTCTGGCAACAGGCGCCTGAAGGTTGTATCCGCCGCCCTCGTTGTAGTTACTGTATTCCTTGGTGGCGTCATTAGGAAGAACTATGTCGGTCGGGTGCCTTCTCCATGGTGTCCCTGTCGTTGAGTCATCGATCTGGGCATGGAATTTTCCGTGGCATTCAGCGCAGAGGAAGCTGATGGTGTCCTTGTTGGTATAGGTTGTATTGGACAGGTTTCTGTTGCTTGTGTCATTGACGCCGTAGTATTCGTTGTGACTGGAAGTTGTCTCATAGAAGTTCCACTGGCTGTTCTCGAGACCCTTGATGCCTGCAAGGAACCTGTAGCTGTTGCCGACTGTGTCTGCAACCGTGGCCTGTGTTTGGGTTAAACCCGTATTTGAGTGGTGCGCACCGGTGATGCCGGTCTTGCCGACAGTAAAATGCGCGCCGTGGCATCCATAAACGCCGTCACAGGTCACCTGATTAGTAGAGCTGGACCACGTGCCGCCTGCGACCTGACCGAAAGTAAAGCCAGATGTTGCGGCACCATCATACCCGGGAGGGCCTGCCGACGCCAGGGTATCCGCTGCTGCAAGACCCGCAACGTTGTGCCCGTAGGTCTGCTTGCCTCCGAGACCGGTTGCGACCCAGTAGAAGTCGCCGCCTGCGTTTGTATAACCGCCGCCCGGCGTTTGAGCAGATATATCATTGATATGGAGAACTGCGGGAGCTCCGTATTTGCTCTTCTGGGCCGTTGCAGGTGCTACCGCATCAGTGGTATGGCAGCCTATGCAGTTGGCCTTCAGCAGGTAGTCCTGAGGGTCAGTGCTTGTCACAACACTACCACTACCATTGTAGAGCCCGACTTCGGGTAAACCGTTCTGGCTGTTATGCATGGTATGGCAGTTAGAGCAGACGCCGCTTATCGCAAAAGAAGTGCCCTGGGAGAGCAGCAGAACAGACGCGACCCCGATGAGCACCAAAAAAATAATTTTCTTCATATTTTTCACCTCCGTTAAATGTTTGTTTTTCATGCGCCTCATATCCCTTGTGTTCGTTTTCATATTCTTTCACCCCCTTTCATGAACGGACATAACATGTTATTTCACACATTCCACAATAAAATTAACGCAATAACAGATCCTTTGTCAATGAAAAATTTGCGCCTAAATACACTTTTTTATATATATTACGCAAATTTATCTCCTTTCTTTTTATTTCTGTGTCATTTAACATAATTCAGCACTTTTTTGGTCCATCTCCGCCGCCAAGTCAATATATGAACAAAATGCGCCGGAAGTTCTCATATCTATACGTTATCAGGACAGGTGCTGGTCTTCTGTACTCCGTATCACATTTTCCTGTGGTTTTTCATGCAACCCGGCAGGAAATTGAAGCCTCACTGCAGCAGAGACGGCCGGGCATCCAAAATCTCCCCTCCCTTTTCGCCTCGGCGAATAT
>JAOUFP010000253.1 GCA_029858145.1 Nitrospirota bacterium
GGGAGAGCATAAAGATGACTGCTGCAGTATACGTTACCGGTTCCCTGGTCAAAACACCGATGGCTTCCGGCATCATAGCGTTCAAAGACAAGGCATCTGCTGAAAAGTTCCTTGCCGAACAGGGCCATGGGGAAATCCTTTTGTTCGATGCCCTTGCTGTACTGGATCTTAAAACCCACAACAAATAAAGTTGATTTTATAGATTTTTTCCTGCAAACTATGAGCTGTACAGGTGCAGTAGCGCTTAATAGGGAATCCTGTTGAATTCAGGAGCGGTCCCGCCGCTGTAATCCTGATCCCGGTTCATGCCGGGATAAGCGCCTTTGCCGGTAACATGCCACTGTTCTTCAGCGAATGGGAAGGCTGGCAAAGGTCAGGAGAGCCAGAAGACCTGCCTGTCAAACACAGCAGCTGTGATGCGTGACCGTGTCATTAACGTCCGCCGTTGTATCTTATCGCCTGACGCGACACTCTTCCGCCAGTTGCTGAATATGCCTTCCCGAGGAGGAAGGTGAGGATGAAGTAAACCAGGGTGCAATCCTCAAGGCGTATTCCGCCTTGAGGATTTTTTTATTTTGGAGGAGAATAACAGCGTGACACAACTGGAGCGGGCAGGAAAAGGAGAGTTTACAGAGGAGATCAGGTCTGTTGCCGCAGCCGACGGCATTGACCCTGAAATAGTCAGGCGGAGGGTAGCAACCGGCAAGATCGTGATCCCTGCAAACAGGAACAGGTCGCAGAAGGTTGTCGGCATCGGCAAGGGGCTGAGGACAAAGGTGAACGCCTCCATCGGGACTTCCACCGAAATCGTCGACCTTGCGATGGAAGTGGAAAAGGCAAAAATTGCCGAACAGTATGGCGCTGACACCCTGATGGATCTGAGCGTGGGCGGCGATATCGCCGGGATACGAAAGGCCGTCATGGACGCGGTCAGCCTTCCCGTAGGCACCGTCCCTCTCTATGAGGCCTTTGCCCTGGCGATCGAAAAATACGGCGCCGCGGTCAACATGCCTGCCGAACTCCTCTTTGAGATCACTGAAAAACAGTGCGAAGAAGGCGTCGGCTTCATGGCGATCCACTGCGGCATCAACAGAAGGACCGTGGAGATGCTACGCAAACAGCATTACCGGTACGGCGGCCTTGTGTCCAAGGGCGGCTCGTATATGGTCGCCTGGATGGAGCATAACAACAGGGAAAACCCCCTGTATGAGCATTTCGACAGAATTGTTGCTATACTGAAAAAGCACGATACTGTTTTGAGCCTCGGCAATGGCTTCAGGGCCGGCGCGATCCACGACGCCTGCGACCGGGTCCAGATCCAGGAACTCCTCATCAACTGCGAGATTGCGGAAATCGGGAGGGAGATGGGATGCCAGACCATGGTGGAGGGACCGGGTCATATCCCCATCAATGAAATCGAGGCGAATATCATCATGGAGAAGAAGATGAGCGGTGAATCCCCCTTCTATATGCTCGGCCCCATCACAACCGACATTGCTCCGGGCTATGACCATATCACCGCTGCGATCGGTGCGGCGATTTCATCGTCCTACGGCGCTGACTTCATCTGTTATGTCACCCCGTCTGAGCACCTGGGCCTTCCGTTTCCAGAAGATGTCCGGGAAGGGGTGATCGCCTCAAGGATCGCGGCCCATGTGGGAGACATGATAAAGCTCAAAAAAACAGACGCTGACAAGAGCATGGCAAAGGCACGGAGGGGCATGCAGTGGGGCGAGCAGTTCGCCCACGCGATAGACCCTGGGCGCGCCCTGGAAATAAAGTCCAAAAGGGGCAACGGCGATGAGCATTCCTGTACCATGTGCGGAAAATTCTGCGCGAACGACATGCTGCGGGGCATGTTCGAAAAGGACATGGAAGGCTCAGACAAGGGATAGATGAAAGAGGACGCAGGCAGAATAGTTTTTATCCTCGGCGGGGCGAAGAGCGGAAAGACCGGCTTTGCGCTGAAGAAGGCGGCTCTGCATCCCGGGAAAAAGGCTTATATCGCCACAGCCCAGCCACTTGATACGGAGATGACTGAGCGGATCGAAAGGCACAGGGCTGAACGGGGAGCTTCGTGGGACACGTATGAGGAGCCGCTGAAGATCTCCGGAGTCATACAGGAGATTGACGGCAGATACGGCGCCATTGTCATTGACTGTCTCACCCTCTGGATATCGAACCTCCTCCATTCCAGAGCGGAAGTTCCGTCTGAATCAGAGGCCCTGGTCTCGGCGCTAAAGGGGATGAGGGGACCGTCAGAAACGTACATTATTTCGAATGAAGTGGGATGGGGGATCGTTCCGGCAAATGAACTGGCAAGGGAATTCAGGGACCACGCAGGAGCGATCAACCAGCATATGGCGGAAGCCGCTGACGAAGTGTATCTCGTGACCGCCGGGATACCGCTGAAGATAAAATAATCATGATATCTGTCCAAAATTAAGAATAGGGAAATGGCCGAATACCTCACAAACACAATAAAATCGACAGAATTTTCAGAGGGCAAACCTCCTTTTGATTATTTATGTTGTCAAACACAACCCGTATCGGTGTTTCGTGGGTAAACAGATGGGGATTAATTTTACAGGGAGTCGTTATTGTATTTGTTCGGCATCCAGCCATTTTTAAATATTTTGGACAACAATGAATAATCATAAAACAGCATAGAAGGAGAAGGAATGGACCTGTTCAAAAGCACCGTTGAAAAAATCAAACCCGTAAATGCGGATTGGCACAGTGTAGCCCAAAAACATCTGGACAACCTTACGAAACCTCTCGGCAGCCTCGGGAGGCTCGAAGAGTTCGCGAGACGACTCGTTGCCATTACTGAAAATAAAAACCCGCTCCTTGACCGGAAGGTCATATTCACCTTTGCAGGAGACCATGGCGTAGTAGCCGAGGGCGTATCCGCCTATCCGCAGGAGGTAACAGCCCAGATGGTATTTAACTTTCTCAGGGGCGGCGCAGGGATAAATGTCCTTGCCCGGCACGCTGACGCAGAGGTTGTGGTGGTGGATGTCGGCGTCGCGCATGATTTCGGGGATCTGGAAGGACTCGCCGGCAGGAAGGTCATGAGAGGCACAAAGAATTTCCTTACGGGTCCTGCGATGACAAGGGGTGAGGCGATACAATGCATTGAAGTGGGAATCGGACTGGCCGATGAATATGCGGAAAAGGGATTTGCGCTTTTCGGGACCGGAGATATGGGGATAGGGAATACGACCCCTTCCAGCGCAATCGCCGCTGTCCTGACCGGAAGGCCGGTTGCTGAAGTCACCGGGAAAGGCACCGGCATATCAGATGAATCGCTCCTGCGGAAAATATCGGTGATCGAAGAGGGCATCAGGCTGAACAGGCCGGATGCGGGCGACGCAGTCGATGTACTCGCGAAGCTCGGAGGCGCCGAGATAGGAGGGATTGCCGGACTGATCATCGGCGCCGCGGCAAACAGGATACCGGTTGTGGTCGACGGCTTTATTTCTACCGCAGGGGCGCTCGTTGCCTGCTGTATCGAACCAAAGACAGGTGATTACATGTTCGCTGCCCACAATTCAGTGGAGATCGGGCACAGGGCGATGCTTGACAAGATAGGGCTGAAGCCTATCCTTGACCTTGATTTACGTCTGGGAGAAGGAACCGGCTCCGCGCTCGCGATGCTGCTCATCGAGGCCGGGTTGAAGATCTACAATGAAATGGCGACATTCGGCGAGGCAGGGGTCTCGGACGAGATAAGGAATTAAATGAAACAGGTACTGCTGGCATTCCAGTTTCTCACCATTGTCCCGGTGAGGGTGAACGGCGACATATCTGATAGGGATATCGCGCGTTCGGCCGCTTTTTTCCCTGCTGCAGGCGCCTTCCAGGGTCTGGCAACTGCTTGCATTGCCCTGTTGTCAGCGTATCTCTTTCCTTCTGAAATAACCTCAGGCCTGGTCCTGCTGACTTTCATCGTCAGCAACGGCGGGTTTCATCTTGACGGGCTTGCAGACACCTTTGACGCACTGGCCGTAAAGTCAACCGGAGATCCTGCAAAAGACAGGGACAGGAAACTCGCCATCATGAAAGACAGTACAACTGGCGCTATCGGGGTCATCGCGATAGTCATGACCATACTGCTCAAATTTCTTTTCCTGAACAATGTAATAAGCTCGTCTCTTCCGCCTGCCCGTTATGCCTACCTGTTTCTGATGCCGGTATTTTCGAAGTGGGGAATGCTGCCGCTCATGTTTCACGGATTATCAGTGAGAAGGGATGGGCTGGGGAAAATGTTTATCGATAATATCAGGACCGGCACTGTTGCCCTCGGGTCTTTGCTGTTGATCTCTTTTTATGCGGTAGCTGACATGCTCTGTCTGCACACAGATTACGGGACAGGGGCGATTGCACTCTTTTTTGTCCTCTTTGCTGTTTTCTATATCTTCTGCCTCCTGTCGGCAAAGTTTTTCAAAGACAGGTTCGGCGGACTCACCGGAGACACCCTCGGCGCCGCAGGTGAAATCTCTGAAATACTTTATTTACTGGTGATATCAATATGGTTACAACACTTTATTTAGTAAGGCACGGTGAAACAGAAGGGAGCGAGGCAAAACGCTACAAGGGAAGCATCGATGTGCCCCTGTCTGAAAAGGGGATCGAGCAGATAAAAGCAACTTCTGCGTTTATAAGGAACTATCTCGGGAACACATCTGCTTCAAAATATCTGAGCTACTTAAAAGACATACACACATCAGCCGGTGAAGAACCACCCGCAGACGCTGCAGACTCCCGGCTGAAAGCGGTCTATTGCTCTGACCTCAGAAGGGCGGTCAGGAGCGCCGGGATAATTGCTGAGCCTTATGGCTTGAAGCCTGTTGAGACACCGGCCTTGA
>JAOUFP010000254.1 GCA_029858145.1 Nitrospirota bacterium
TTTCCCTTCTTTTTCAGAAAGCCTTCTTTCAGCAGCAGGGAAAGATTTTTTTCTGTTTTTTCAGGATCTGAGCCGATTTGTTTGACAAGTTTTTTCTGCGAGATGCCGGGATTCCGTATGAGGGCTTTGATGATAAGCCCCCTGAGCTGCCTGTTCGATCCATGAAATGGTGACTGTCTTCTGTACCGGGCGCTCTTTCTGTTCGGATTTTCGATTGTTTTTTTGAGCACCGCGCCGTAGTCCATGAGGGCGTAGTACCACTCCCTCGGATTCCCGTAATCCAGGGTCTTTTCGATCAACGGAAGGATTTCCGCGTCGGAAACCGTTTCCCTGTCCCGGAAAAAGAAATGGATGAATATCCTCCTGATGTTTGTTTCAATGAAGATGTGCGGCTGATTGCCGGCGAAGGTAAGGATAGCGGAGGCGGTATATCTGCCGATGCCCGGAAGCCTCAGCAGTTCCTCCTGTTTGACCGGCAGCCTGCCGCGGTTCTCTTCCATGACGGCAAGGGCTATTTTTTTCAGCGCGACAGCACGCCTGTTGTATCCCAGACCCTGCCAGACCTTCAGGATATCGGAAAGAGGTGCGTTTGCCAGAGACAAAAAATCAGGAAATGTCCGGATGAAGACTTTGTATTTGCCGAGCACCCTTTCGACCTGCGTCTGCTGGAGCATGATTTCTGAGACAAGGATGCGGTAGGAATTGCGCGTCTTTCTCCAGGGGAGGAGGGTCCGTGCGTTTCCGGAGTAGTGTTCATAAACAAGGCCCTGAAATGCGCGGATCGTCTGAGGGGTAAGTCCGTTATGAAGGAGAATAGTCCTGAAACGCGATACCGGGAGGTCTTCTTTTACAGCCATCAGTTCCTCTTTTTCCTGTATCCGGGAGATTATTCACGAAAACCGCAAACAACAAACCCTGAGCGGTTTTCATGCACTCAGGGTCTCAATGGTCTGTAAAAAGCCGTTTGCTTAAGCCTCGGCGGTTTTCGAAAGGGCGTTCACTTTTTTGGTCAGTCTCGAGATTTTTCTCGAAGCGTTGTTTTTATGGATAATCCCTTTGGAACTTGCGCTGCTTATCGTCTTTATCGCCTTCTGAAGTGCGCTTACGGAGGTGTCTTTTTCGCTGGTCTTGACAGATGCCTCCACAGCCTTGATGACACTCTTTATCTTGGTGCGCTCAGTTCTGTTGCGCTCGTTTCTTTTTTCCGCCTGCCTGTCTCTTTTGAGAGCCGATAGATTTTTTTTAGGTGCTGATTTTGCCGCCAAAGTTTAAAATCCTCCTTTTAAAAAGTCTTATTTTATACCATATCCTGCCAAGTTAAATCAATTAATTTGATTTCGAGAAGCTGTTCATTCCGCTTCGGTCGGCAACTCCTCCCCTTTGCAGGGGGAGGCAGGGAGGGGGAATGCCGGAAGAGCACCAAAACCTCCCGCCCGAGGGTGATTTTAAATCTGTAGGCATCGCCGAAGGATATTCGCAATCCCTTATTCAAAACAGGCCCTTCTGTGGTAAAATCTATCCCATGAAAAAATACAGGCCTCTTTCGCTGAAGCCGGTCAAGACCTATTCATTATGCAGCAGAGACAGCAAGGTGTCACTCAAATCGTTCGCCGGTATCCCCGCAAAGGGCGATTCGTTTTCCTCCTTTTTGGCAAAACTCCCCGAAGCCTTTGCTGCGACGGATTTCAGGGCGGTGGTCAGTGCGGTTGTTCAGGCAAGGAAACAGAACAGACCCGTGGTTCTCGGCATGGGGGCCCACCCGGTCAAGCTCGGCCTTTCGCCGCTCATCATAGAACTCATGAAAAAGCGGATAGTGACCGCATTGGCAACAAACGGCGCCTGCGCCATACACGATTTCGAGGTGGCGATGGCCGGACATACCTCCGAGGATGTTGCACGGGAGTTATGCGCCGGCACTTTTGGCATGTCAAAAGACACGGGAAGAGGCGTGAACCTGGCCATCAACAGGGGAGTGAAAAAAGGCCATGGCATTGGCAGGGCGCTGGGAGAGGCGATCAGCAAGGGAAAATTCAGCCATCGGGACAGCAGCATCTTCGCGGCGGCATACACGTTGGACATTCCGCTGACTGTCCATGTGGCCATAGGCACCGACATCATACATATGCACCCGGAAGCAGACGGCGCGGCGATCGGCAAAGGCAGCATGAATGACTTCAGACTGCTTGCCTCGGTTGTCTCGGACCTCGAAGGCGGCGTGTACATCAACCTGGGGTCTGCTGTCATAATGCCAGAAGTTTTTTTGAAGGCGCTGAACGTCGCGAGAAACCTTGGCAACAAGGTGGAGAATATAACTACCGTAAATATGGATTTTATCCAGCATTACAGACCGAGGGAGAATGTCCTCAGGAGGCCGACGCTGAATTCAGGCAGGAACTTCGCGTTGACCGGCCATCATGAGATCATGTTTCCTCTGCTGGCTGCTGCGATAACCGAGGAGATGCCATGAAGGTTAACGTTGATCAGGAAATCTGCATAAGCTGCGGCGCATGCGAGGAGATATGTCCTGCTGTTTTTCATGTCAGTGAAGTATCGGGAAAGTCAGAGGTAATAGATGCCGAGGCATGTGAATATGCAGGCTGCTGCGAGGCCGCGGAAGAAAACTGCCCGGTGGAAGCGATTACGGTAGAAGAATAAGCGCCGGTTTCAGGAGCGTCCGCATCGCTGAGGGATCTTGTCCCCCGGCTTCAGCAAAAAAGGCCCTCTTGCGAGGGCCAAGTTGTCCTGAGGGCAGAGAATCGGGGAAATGCCCTCAGGTGCCCTGTACGGGATGGAGGGTGAGTCCCCGCACAGGAAGCGCTTAAATGAAAGCATGTACCTCTGGTCCTTCTCACCGAAGAACAGCCAAAAGAGCATTTTTTCGTTCAAAAACTTCAGTCTCTCAGCATGATCATTCCCGGTTTCTGCAGCACAGCGTTGAGGTCGTCCGTCAATTGCCTTTCTGGAGAGTCTTTGCATCAGGAGCAGTAAGAAGAGAGTTTCCGTTGAAACATCAGCCTTTTGCGATAGCGTTCTGCGTGACTTTATGAAAAGGAGTCTTGATTATAAGCTCTGCGAATATGTCATGATCATCCCTGCCACTTCAATTTCCACACTTTATTATATCAACCGGTAAAGCCATACCTCAAGGAATATCGGAACAATATATCAGAGGAGCAGGGCGGTTATCGCGGCAGGCGCTGAAGCGGAATGGCACTTGCGAAGCGCCTGCATGGAGGAAGCCCTTCCCCGCCTTCCATTCCTGTCCTGCCGGCCGGCAGGTTGCGATCTCTTTCATGGAAAGCCGAGGTCAAACTAATACGACAAAAATGTAGCGGAAAAGACAATTAAGTAAGCAGCGGAAAAGAAATTCGCAGCAACTTTAATGAGTTAGCCGCTGGCACTGCTTTTGCTCTGTTTGAAATACATTCAATTCGGAGGTGGAGTATGGACACGGCTGCATTGCACGCAGAAAACAGCATGCTGAAAAACCATCCCTGTTTTTCGGTGGAGGCACATAAGAAATTCGGGAGGATACACCTGCCGGTAGCGCCGGTGTGCAATATACAGTGCAGGTACTGCATACGCAAATTCGACTGCGCGAATGAGTCGCGGCCGGGAATAACGAGCAAGGTCATGACTCCTGCCGAGGCGATGGAGCGGGTCACCGCGGTTGTCGAAAGGAATGACAACATCAGCGTCATAGGCGTCGCCGGCCCCGGAGACCCTCTCGCGAACGAGGCCACATTCGAGACGCTCTCATTGATTCACCGGGCATTCCCTGATCTGATTCTCTGCGTTTCCACGAACGGTTTATATCTGACGGAGAGAATCGAAAATCTCATGAAGTGCGGGGTGAAGAGCCTTACGGTCACGATAAACGCGGTGACGCCTGATACGGCTGAGAAGGTCTATTCATGGGCTGTCTACAGGGGACGGCCGCTGTTCGGGAGGGACGCCGCGAAATACATCCTGACAAATCAGTGGAGGGGACTGAGCAACGCCATCGACGCGGGCTTTATCGTGAAGGTGAATACGGTATTTATTCCGGGCATCAATGATGTGGAAATACCGCTCATTGCCTGGCGGGCAGGCGAAAGAGGCGCTGATATCATGAATCTTCTGCCCCTTATCCCGCAGGCGGAATTCAAGTACTTCGAGCGTCCAACGCCGGAGATGCTGCATAAAAAACGCGCCCTGTGCGAGGCCTATATCCCGCAGATGACCCACTGCAAGCAATGCAGGGCAGATGCCTGCGGGGTGCTCGGCGAGGACAAGGACATGGAACTCGAACTGTTCCACGCGCGGATGGGGGAGGAATATTGTGAAATGGTCTGAAAAGATATCGGCATTCCTGCTGCTTCTGAGTTTGCCGTGTGCGGCAGCGGAAGCAGCGGAGATTACAGTGTCGGCAGCCATGAGCCTCAGGGCCCCCTTTGAAGAAATCGCGAATGTCTTTTCCAAGACCCGCAAAGGCGACAGGGTCTGTCTGAACTTCGCGTCGTCAGGGGTGCTCGAAAAGCAGATAGAGGGCGGGGCGCCGGTTGATCTCTTCGCCTCGGCCTCTCCGGATGAAATGGATATGCTCGGACAGAAAGGGCTCATCATCAGTGCCTTGCGGAGGGATTTCGCGGGCAACAGCATTGTCGTGATAACGCCGCTCCGATTGCCGGCTGCCGTGCGCACTTTGAGAGACCTTGAAAAAAAGGGGGTACAGAGGATCGTCATCGGAAATCCCGCGACAGTCCCTGCAGGCAAATATGCGCAGGAAATTCTGAAAAAGGCCGGGCTATGGAGTGCGGTTCAGGAAAAGACGGTATTTGCGGAGCATGTCCGGCAGATTATGGATTATGTCTCACGT
>JAOUFP010000255.1 GCA_029858145.1 Nitrospirota bacterium
CCGGTCCAGAGGGTGAGCGACTGTCCGGGGTCGCAGATATAGGGTATGCCTTTTCCCCTGCATGCCGCTGCATAGCCGGTCATGTCCTGCAGGTTTCCCGGCGCGATCAGGACGACCGAATTCTGCGGGTCGGCGTTGCCGAGGTCATAGCGGGTGGGCATCTTCATCGCCCCGGGGTTGAATCCTGTTATCTGATTGTCGGCCTTATCGGTTGTGATATACGCCCCGGCGGTGAATTCTTCGGGGACGATTTCGATCCCTTCCACAGAGAGGCCGTTCTGTTCGAGCCAGGAGAAATACGGGCCGTAGTCCTTGCCGATGGTCGCGATGATGACCGGCTGCTCGCCCAGCAGACGCAGTGAATAGGCGACATTCCCGGCAGTGCCGCCGAACTTCTCCTGCAGGCTCGTGACGTTAAAGCAGACATTCAGGACATGGATCTTGTCCGGCAGGATATAGTCGGCAAAGGACCCCGGAAAGTCCATTATTCTGTCATAGGCCATCGAGCCCGAGATGTAAATATTCATGGTATCTCCCTGTTCTTTTATTTTTTCAATGCCGACAGGATATCCTCGGCTATCTTCCTGTTAAAGCCCTTCAGCGCCGCGATTTCTTCGGCGGTCGCCCTGCGTATGGCATCTATACTACCAAAATGGTTCAGCAATTCAAAACGCCTTTTCCTGCCCACCCCGTAGATCCTGTCGAGCGGAGACTCCAGGGCCTTTCTCGATCGGAGTTTCTTGTGATAACTGATCGCGAAACGGTGGACCTCATCCCTGATTCTTTTTAAAAGAAGAGATGAGGGCTTTCCGTCTTCGAGATCGACCGGGGGTTTTTCGCCCGGAAGAAAGATCCTGTCCGGGTCTTTGGCGAGGCCGACTATCTCTCTGCCGGCAATATTGCCCTCACGGAAAACAGAAAGGGCAGCATCAAGGTGCTCCCTGCCTCCGTCGATTATCATCAGATCAGGCAGTTCCTCCCCCAGGTTCCCGATCGTCCGCTTCACCATCTCTTTCATCATCGAATAGTCATCCGGTCCCTGAACCGCATCCATCTTTATATGGCGGTAGCGCTGTTTTTTGAACTCCCCGTCTTCCCAGTACACAAAGGCCCCCACCGCCTCTTTTCCCCCTATATTTGAGATGTCGAAAGCGCCGACAGAATGCGGCGTCCGTTGGAGACGGAACCTTGCTGCAATCTCTTCTAGCAGAAGGCCCCTGCCCTCTTCATCTTTCGGGCTCAGAGAAAGGATCCTCGCGTTTTCCTCGGCCATCTCCAGAAGCTGCCTCTTTATGCCCCTCTTCGGCACAACGATGCTCACCTTTCCGCCTCTTTTCTCCGAAAGCCACCGGGACAGCAGCCGGGCATCCTCCGGCACTATACGGCATATCACCTCCTGAGGCGGTATGATCTCCTTGCCGTAGAACTGTTCGATGAAATTCTTCATCAGATAGCTGTCCGATTCTCCGGCTACATCCCTGAAATGAAAATCCCTTGAGCCGATCATGATGCCGTTCCGGGAGAAGAGTATCTTGAAGGTAAGCATCTCCCCTGTCTTGAAAAAACCGATCACATCCACATCGCCGAGCCCCTGGGCCACCACCTTCTGGGTTTCGGATATCCGCTGAATCGCCTTGATGCGGTCTCTCACAAGCGCTGCCTCTTCGTACTTCATTTCTTCGGAAAGCTCGTGCATCCTTTTTCCGAGCGACGCCAGGAGCCCCTTGTTCTTCCCTTCGAGCAGGAGCCTGATGTCCTGAATCATGCTGAGATATTCTCCGTGGTCAAACTCCCCGGTGCAGGGCGCCACGCATCGCTTGATCTGATACTGGATGCAGGGCCTCATCCGTTTTTCAAGGGAATATTTGCAGGTCCGGACAGGAAAGTGGTTCCTGATAAAAGAAAGGGTGCTCCACATCGGCCCGGAGGGCACATACGGGCCGAAATACCGCGCCCCGTCCTTCTGTATCCTCCTTACGACAAGGAGGCGGGGCCACCGCTCATTCACCGTGAGCTTCAGATAGGGATAACTCTTGTCGTCCCGCAGCAATATGTTATAGCGGGGCCGGTGCTGCTTTATGAGGTTCGCCTCGAGAACAAGGGCCTCGAGTTCATTGCCGGTGACGGTATACTCAAAGTCGCTGACGCTCTTCATCATCGCCGACTTTCTCGAATCAAGGGCAGTGGATTTCTGGAAATAGCTCCTGAGGCGGTTCCGCAGTTCCCTGGCCTTCCCCACATAAAGGATTTTATGGTGGCTGTCCTTAAAAAGGTACACTCCCGGTTTTTCGGGAACAGCCGAAAGTTTTTCCTGCATATGCACAATGCTGCCCTGCGGGGTCACCCCGGACATTCAGACAATGGCTGTCCGCGGGGAAATCCTTCCCCCGCACGAATTTTCCATTACGGCGGGAGCAGGCTGCGGCATCTCAAGGCTCGGCATCTATTTCATCGCCTTCAGTTTCTGTATCTCCTGTCTCAGCTGTTCAGCGCTCGGTGCGTTCGGCGCTATCGCCAGCGCTGTTTCGAACTCCTTCACCGCCTGTTTATGGTCTCCGAGGTCATACGCCAAAACAACTCCCAGATTCTGATGCGCGTGCAGATGCTGCGGATTCAATTCCAGCGCCTTGCGGTATTCCTTTACCGCGATGTCGGGTTTTCCGATATTCCTGTAGCAGGTCCCCATATCAACCCTGACGTCAACATTCTTTGGATCGAGCTCCAACGCCTTTTGATAGGCCTCGACCGCCTCGCCGAAACGGGATGTGTCCATCATGATATTGCCGAGTTGTATCCAGACGTTCACGTTCTTCGGATCTTTCGCTGCAGCTTCCTTCAGCATCGCAACCTTGTCAAATGGCTGGCCGGCACCCACAGGGCCTGTGGGAAACTGATACTGTGGTTTCGGCTCTTGCTGCTGCTGGCAGCCAATGACCGCAAAAATAAGTAGCGCGCTTATTACCAGATGCTTTTTCATTTTTTTCTCCTCTGCTGCTTTTTTGTTATTTTATCAAAATATTGCTCTCCTGCAAAGCAGAATGCCGTCTTAATACATTTATAAAAGCTGTCACCTCATGCATGACAGACCATCACTTCTGTCCAAAATAGCTCCGAAAAAAGTCGGGATAACGAAAAAACAGACAAACACCGCCCCAAAAAAGCAATTCCACTGCTTGCGAGCGGGACAGAATTATCCGGATAATATAAATATGTATCAAGACCCATATCATTCATGAATCTTTCTGGTGGCCATCAAACAACGAGACAGGAGAAGGCTTTGAGAGCGGTCTTATTTTCCGATAGTCCGACAGACTGTTTATATGCATATCAGGAGAAAATGCCCCGGAGCAAAGCGGGAAGGAGCGACAATGCCTTCTCCCGGCTTTGGCAACTTTTTCATAGATAATGTATCAAAACCGAGTTATGCCGGAGGGTTAATCACGCCGGTTCAGGGTATTTATAAGGCATTTCTCTTTCTGATTATTTCTGTCCGGGGACTGCCTGTGGTATGACATATTTTTCCCGTTGTGACATTTTTAGCGCCCTGTTTTTGATCAGAAATCCGTAAAGCCCCTTGTTGGCTGTTGAATTTATTGTTTTTTTTCATGCTTCCCCGAATCTGAAACATTATAAAAACAGATGAATATTGCAGGCATTGTTTTTGCACATACTAAACACAGAAGAAAGGAGTTCCATATGAATACAGCAGGAAAAAAGATTGAGGTGACCGAAAGTAAAGGGATTTATCTCGTGCCCGCTGACCTGGAAGAAGGCTTGCACCTTGTCCCTTGTCCAACAGGTCGCATTAACCTCGTATTCTGGGATAAAGACCGACTGACGCACTTTCTGAGAAACTACGGCTATTACCCGCAAATACATTTTGGGAATCCCTAAGATCTCTTTTCAAGCCGGCCGCACCTTTCCATTCAAAGGCCGGCTTGCCTCTCCCCGACGGTATTCTTTTCTCTCTGTGTGAAGATCGCCTGGAGCGTCTGTATTGTACCCCGAAAATGCGGTAAAGCCATAAAGGGCATATGCGCTTACCTGACTTTTGGCCGGGTCAATTGCAGTTTACGGGTCAATCCGGGCCTGTCTTACCCTTTTCCTGTTTTTGAGATGCCGCGCCCATGGCATTGCCTTCCTCCATCTGCTTCACCTTTCTTCTCTGTTCCCGCAGGGCAGAACTTTTTCTCCAGAACGAAGGGACAGTCACAAGAATCCCGGCGAGAAACCCCAGGGCAAAGACAACAACAAGGATAAAGGCGAGGGAACCCTCAACATGAAAGGCCAGGAAGGTGACCGTAACGACATCCGCGTTCTGGACCGCGAAGAGGACAAGCGCAATCGTAATCAGCAATGCCAAAAAAATGAAAAAGTGCATAGAGCCCCTTTCCGACCTGACCACTCAGGGTCCTGCCCTTACGTATGGTTATCAGTCATGCCCGTGGAATCGGAATCCGCCCCGGACCTCCTGCAAGGGGGTAGACAGACGAGCAGGCGTTTACCTGATAAAAAACTCACGCCTCCTCGACAAAACTTCCGATCTTCTTGAGCCTTTTGTAACGCTCTTCTACGAGCTTCCCTGGTGTCTTGGCCTTCAGTTCCTCGATCGCTTCCAGGACCTTGCCGGAGATACTCCCCGCCATCTGCTCGGGATCCATATGGGCCCCGCCGGAAGGTTCGGGGATAATCTCATCTATGATCTTAAAGCGGAGCAGGTCCTGCGCGGTCAGCTTGAGGGCTTCAGAGGCCTTCGAAAAATCTTCGGCATTCAGATCCCCGTTCTTTCTCATGAGTATCGCCGCGCACCCCTCGGGTGATATTACGGAATATACAGAATGTTCCAGC
>JAOUFP010000257.1 GCA_029858145.1 Nitrospirota bacterium
CGCGTCAGGGCGCGCACCGTTGTCATGGCCTCAGGCGGCTGGATCAACCGGAGGGTTGTCAGAGATCTGCCGGGGGACTACAGAAAGGCGTATGAGGAGTTCCTTTATTCAAGCGTCCTCGTTGTCAACGTGGCGCTTACTAACTGGCGTTTTCTCTACGAGCTCAACATGACCGGATGCCGCTGGTTCAGCGGATTCGGCTATACATGCAATATAAGACAGCCCATGATTGTCGGCGACTACAGACCGCCGCTTCATCCTGACAAGCCGATCATTCTGACCTTCTACGTTCCGCTGCATTATCCCGGCCTTCCGGCAAAGGAGCAGGGAGAACAGGGGCGGGCCGCGATACTTTCCACGTCGTATGCCGAATACGAAAAAATGATCATCCGCCGGATGTCCGCGCTTTTCGGCTCTGCCGGGTTCAATCCGGATAAAGATGTCGCGGGGATAATCCTTAACCGCTGGGTCTACGCGTATCTCAACCCGCTGCCGGGATTTTATTTCGGCAAAGGCGGAAATGCCGCACCAAGAGACTTAATCAGGAAGCCCTTCGGCCGCATCGCCTTTGGACGTTCAGAGCTCGACGGACATCAGAACTGGTCCGGTGCTTTTGAAGAGGGTGCCCGGGCAGCGGGGCAGGTCGCGGAAATACTGGAAACATAATATGGTATTTTTTCTTCGGATAGGATAAATTTAAACTGAGCTTACGCCATTATTCCTGTGGCATGGAGAAAAGAGAAAAATGATCGCGCAGGAATCAGGGATATATATTTCAGGGGGGGGTTCATGATGCGCACATTTCTTGTCGCGCTTTTATTTGTGTTTGCATGGGCAGCGGGAAGTCTTGCCCTTGAAGCATCGGAGAAGCTCCTCTTCGAAAAAAATTCTCTCTACCAGTACATAGCCGTCGTAGAGGATACGGCAAAAAACGAACGGTATGTGCGGAACCAGAAAAGGGACTATGCCCAGGGCGGCATCTATGTGAACGCCCCCGAAAAGCTCCTCTTTGAGTTCACTCAGTTGGGTTTTGTCTCGCTCGCCTTCCTCGACAGGGAGCCGCGGGATGTGCTCTTCGTCGGTCTGGGGGCAGGGGCGATGCCGAAGTATTTCAACAAACACTATCCCGAGGCAAATACCGACATCGCCGAGATCGACCCTGACATGGTGCCTGTCGCGCGGAAATATTTTTATTTCAGGGAAAATGAAAAGATGAGGGTCACCGTGGAAGACGGCAGGATATTCGTAAAGAGGTCCAGAAAGAAATATGATTTGGTCATCCTGGATGCTTACCAGAACGACTATATTCCCTTTCACCTCACAACAGTCGAGTTCCTTAAAGAGGTCAGGAGCAGATTGAAGGAGGACGGAGTTGTCGTATCAAACATAACGTCTCCGTTCAGGAACAAGTTCTTCGACTCCATGGTCATGACCTACAAAAAGGCATTCCCTCATCTCTATATCTTCAGGGGCAAGAAATCAGGCAACTTCATCTTCGTGGCAACAGCAAACGGTGCGGTGAAGGAGAAGCAGGAGATCGAGAAAAGGGCGATGAAGATCCAGTCGGCAAGAAAGCTGGATATTGATCTGGCAGAGATCGCTTCGAGGGTTGAAATGTCAGACGATTACGAATGGAGCAGGGCGAAGATACTCACCGACGACTTTGCGCCGGTGAACCTTTATAAATACCAGAAGTCAGGAGCGCAGAAATGAAGCAGGGCATGGTCATATATGCGATCGTCTTTATCTGCGGGGCTGTGGTCATGTCATTCGAAATCCTCGGCAGCAGGGTGCTCGCTCCGAATTTCGGCAGTTCGGTCTTTGTGTGGGGCAGCCTGATCAGCGTCTTTCTCGCAGGGCTCTCCGCAGGCTATTACGTGGGCGGGCGGCTCGCCGACATCAATCCCTCTTCAAAAAAACTCGGCCTCATGATCATGGTGCCGGGAGTGTTTTTCCTGGCATTCCCCCTCTACAGCGCGCCGATTTCCGACTGGATTTTCATGAAAGACATGGGCGTGCGGCTGAGCCCGCTGATCGCCTCGATAGCCCTGTTCCTGCTGCCGGCGTTGTTTCTCGGGATCGTGAGCCCCTATACGGCGAAACTCATGATCTGCAGCCTGCATACCTCGGGCAAGACGATCGGGACGCTGTACGCGCTCTCGACGTTCGGCAGCATCATCGGGACGCTCCTCACCTCGTTCTATCTCATCAGCGTCGCCGGGGTCAACGCCCTCATCATGGCGCAGGGCGTTCTGCTGTTCATCATCGCGGTGCCGCTGTTTTTTATGGGACTTTATTGTAGGGTCGACTGAATTGCTCCCGCGTGCCGTTTGGAATATTTTTCCGTTAGCTAAAATTTAAAAGTGAAGCGCAATTCTTTCGATCATATGGATATTTTCACGCGATTTTCCAATCTCCCCGGGGAGACCATCGTGTGTCATACTTTCTGTCATTCCGACTTGCTTGTCCGCGGTGCTTTTGGAGGGTTCGGTCTCCTCAGGCGGCTCGCTGGGCGAGAATCCTTCTTGCCGTTACCTCTATTCGACTTTTGCACACAAGAAAGATTCAGGACAAGCCAGAATGACGATAACATATCCATATAAGGCTGAAACGATGTATATCACATAAAAGCAGGTGTTCACTTTTAATTCTTAACTGACAGAGTGCCTATTTTTCTTTACGAGGATGCCTGCTGAATGACCCGTCCCAAGAGGCGGCGATGAAGGCAGGCTGTCACAAATAACAATCTTCCTTGCTCGCCGCTTGACGTGCAACAATCGCTGAAACAAGCCCTGCACCGCAAATCAGTCCGGTTTGCGGCTGGCCCGTTATCGGATAAGACACTCAATGCTTTTCGGTTCGTCACCTTGCCACTCCTAAAACAGTCACCGCCATTTTAACGGCTTTTCTCTTGGTGACACACATGACAAAAGGTATTCTCGCCGTTTCCTTTGGCCCCAGTATGCCGTCGCTGAAACTGCCATTCATGGGCAGCATCAGAAAAGAACCTGTTCCGCCTGTTCCGCCGGACGCGTTCAGGACAATAGTCTGCTCAGGCAGGGAATCAGCCACGACAAGAACGCCCGAGAGGTCTTCGCTGCTTTTGTTAGTCAGGCGAGCCTCAAAGCTCAGTTTTCCGATGTACGGAGGAAACGGGGGATATTCGGGGCATCCGGAGGTATCAGGTGTAAACCCCGAGGCCGATTGACTGATCTTGAATGAAACCAGATCAGTAACTTCCTGCAGTGACGAGACATCAAAATCCTTATACGTCATTGCGTCTGAGACAACATCCACGGAATCGCTGCCCCCCAGCAAAGTGGCTGTCTGCGCATCCAGATCAAGCAATCCGTAGAAATGCCCCCATTCACTGTTGACCCATGAATAAAACTTCTTTTCCCCGGGCTTCTTGGCTAATCCCATGATCGTACGATACGGCAGCTCAAAAAGTTCCGTCATGGCTGCAGAGCCCGGGTCGATGGCGACCAGTACAGACCTGAAGAAGATGGACCAGGGATCATCAACCTGAATAAGGATTCCATACAACTGCCCGTCGTCTTCATTGAAAACAAGGCTGTCACAAAATCCTTCGGAAAGATAGCCCACGGTTGTTGTTTTTGCGTCCGCGATATTGATCCGCACAAGTTCGCTCCAGATCCCCGTATAGTAGGCGCCCCAGTGAGATGCAACCGTATAGAGAGAGTCGGTTCCAGGATCATACGACAGCCCCCCGATATCCTCACCCCATGACGCACTGGTGTTGATGTCCAGTTTCCCAATATGCCTGATATTCAATGTGAGGGGATCAATTTCATAGAGGTTCCAGGAGCCCTGAGAAAGCGCGTATAATTTTCCCCGGTTCGGGGCATGCGCCACGCCCCTGAAGCCTTCTGCCGGATTCAGATACGCATGGACCTGGGTTATCACCCCCGCATAGGGATCAAAGGAAACTAATGTGCTGTCCCCCCATGTTATTCCTAACAGCGTGTCAGACTGCCCGGCAGAGGCAGGACGACTGCTGGAACATATACCAATGACAAAAATCAGTAAGACGCGTAGAAGGATTTTTCTCTTCATGGCAGAACCCTTTCTTTGCTTTGGACGTCGGCAATTTCCAATATCCTTATCATCCGGCATGGAAAACGCGGTACACAGCAGCATGTGGTGCTAATCCCGACCGCAATAAAATCCGTAAAGACATACCCTGATGGGTCAGCATATCCCCTCAAATATATGTATCTCACAGAAGTTGATGTCTGTCAATGATTAGTTTCGTCAAGGTCAGGCAGGCATGGAGATACTTTGCAAATGTTTGAGCTTGCACCTCATTCCGGTGTTTTGGATTTTGATGGGCTTCGGTGGTTCGATTCACATTGCCGGATTTTTCTCTGCGTCCCCTGTATCCGGTTAAATGCACTTTCCGGGATGAAAGGATCTCACGCGAATATGCCTGCTGCGCCTGATTCATGGCTGAGCATGTCTTTCCCCTTGGAAAGGGTGATTGACAAGCGCGTTGAAACTTCCGTATAGTTATTTCCGGGAGATCGAGGGTTTCATATTCCTCCCCGCATTCAAACCGAATGAGACGTGAAACGTCATTTCGCCTCATCGTGGTGTCCGGCGGAGGGCCCGACACTGGCCGGCGGTAGCATGTCAAAAAAGGGGAAATCAGAAGTCCAGCGGGCTTTTGGCTTCCTTGAGCGTCCTGCTCGGTATGCAATGGGTATAGATCATCGTTGTCCTGACATCGGAATGTCCGAGCAATGTCTGAATGGTACGGATGTCGTATCCGCTTTCGCGGAATCTATAATATTCAATATTATGGAATCTATGA
>JAOUFP010000258.1 GCA_029858145.1 Nitrospirota bacterium
GATCGAATGGGAAGGCTTCCGCGATCCTGAGACAGGCCTCCCAGTGTACAGCCTGTACGGTAAAACCCGCAAGCCTATTCCAGAGATGCTGACGAACGTTGATGTCATGGTTATTGATATGCAGGATGTCGGCGCACGCTATTATACATTCATCTGGACGATGGCTCTTGTCATGGAGGCGTGCCAGGAGCAGGGCAGGGCAGTGGTTATACTTGACAGGCCGAATCCTATAGGCGGCGATATGACAGAGGGCCCTGTGCTCAGGCCGGAATTTGCTTCTTTTGTTGGATTGCGGAGGCTTCCGGTACGGCACGGGATGACGATAGCTGAAATTGCGCTTTACCTTAAGGATATCTATTATCCTTCGCTTGATCTTTATGTCATAAAGATGACAGGGTGGAAAAGGCGGATGTGGTTTGATGATACAGGTCTGCCATGGGTGCTTCCATCCCCGAATATGCCGACCCTCGATACAGCAGCGGTTTATCCGGGTATGTGTTTGCTGGAAGGGACCAACCTCAGTGAGGGAAGGGGTACTACCCGGCCCTTCGAAATCTTCGGGGCTCCTTTTGTCGATTCCGAACGGCTTGTAAAGAGGCTCAGGGAGTTCAGGCTTCCGGGAGTTTTTTTCCGGCCCCTGCATTTTCTTCCGACCTTCCAGAAGCATGCCGGCAAGCCCTGCAGCGGTTCCCAGATACATGTAACAGACCGACAGAAGTTCAAACCCTTCAAGACCGCTGCCGCAATATTGAAATCCGTCAGGGAACTCTATCCTAAAGACTTTTCATGGAATAACCCTCCCTATGAATATGAAGAAAAACATCTTCCCATTGATATTCTGGCAGGCACTGAAAGATTCCGTGAAGACATCGAATCCGGGAAGACCCTGAAAGCCATGGAGGCATGGTGGAACAGGGAGTTAAGTGATTTTGACAGGAAAATAAGGAAACAGTATCTTATTTATTAGTGGAAACGATACGCGCATTCATATTGGCAGCGGGCTACGGGGAACGGCTCAGGCCTATAACCGATCATATACCGAAGCCTTTATTGCCGATACTCGGACGGCCCGTAATCGAGATGGTTCTTGAAAGGCTTTCAAGCCTGCCGGTAGATGCCTTTGGTATTAATATCCATCACAAATCAGAGATGCTCACGCAATGGGCAGTCTCTTCACCCTATGCAGAGGGAATAGAACTTTTTCATGAAAAAACGATACTCGGCACAGGCGGAGCCTTAAGCAATGCAAGGGGATTTCTCAGCAAATCGGCATTCATTGTCCATAACGCAGACATCCTTTCCGATATAAGCCTCGAAAGGCTTGCCGAAGAACATCTTACGTCCGGGAATGTCGCAACACTCGCGGTTCATAATTATGAAAAGTTTAACAATCTCTGGATAGACAATGCAGGCATATTAAGAAATGTGGGGAAGCCTGAACCAGTTGGATCATCCAGATTATGTAAAATAGCCTTTACGGGAATTGCGGTCTATTCCCCTGAATTTCTCGGCTTTCTGCCTGAAGGGAATTCGAGCGTTGTAGACGCATGGCTCAAGGCGATGGCCTCCGGCAGGAAAATAGGGACCGTTGATTTTTCCGGCTGCTCCTGGAGTGATATTGGAACTCCGGCCTCCTATGCCTCCGCGGTCTTTGAAGCGCTGCAAAAAGACGGAGAAACACTCTATGTTCATCCTTCTGCCGATTGCGTCAATATCCAGGTAGAGGGACATGCAGTTTTGGAACAGGCGTCTGCTGCCGGTTCAGGCACATATCTGAAAAATTGCGTTATCCTCCCCCATACTCATCTGCCGGCCGCGAGCAGGCTCGAAGACGCTATCGCCGGCCCGGATTATGTAAAACGCATTGAATTTACTCACCAATGCGCGCATGTCCATTTCTCCGAAAATATGCTGCACAGATTTTTTCAGAAACCATCAAAGGAGCTGAAATCCGAACTTATCGGCACCGGCGGCTCCGACAGAAAATATTACCGGCTTGCTGATCAGAAAAAATCAGCGGTCCTCATGGCCTGTTCTGCAGATGACCCTGACTATGAGCGGCATATTGCATATGCTGAATTTTTCAGCAGGCACTCACTGCCGGTCCCTGAAATGTTTGACGCTGACAGGGAGCGGAAACAGGCGCTCTTTGAAGATCTGGGAGATCTCTCCCTTTATGCATGGCTGAAATGCAGGCGAGAACCTGAGATGGTAGAGAGCATCTTCCTGAAGGTGCTGGATATACTGGCAAAGCTCCATTCAGGCGTAAGCAGTTATAGTGCGGAGTGTCAGTTGCTCGCCTCCAGGATCTTTGACTACGAGCATCTCCGGTGGGAAACCAGCTATTTCGCGGAGAGGTTTGTCTCAGGCCTTCTTGGAATACAGCCGGCAGACCGGCAGAGACTCGAGGAGGAATTCCACAGGCTTGCCGCGACCGTGGATTCCTTTCCAAAGGCAGTGGTGCACAGGGATTTTCAGTCCCAGAATCTAATGATAACGAAACAGGGAATCCCCAGGGTCATCGATTACCAGGGGGCGAGGATGGGGCCGCCCGCCTATGACCTTGCCTCTGTCTTATGGGATCCGTATTACCGGCTGGACGAGCATATGAGGGAGCGGTTAGTCTGCTACTACATGGAAAATTACAGAGGCTCCCTGTCGAGTGATTTTGATGAAGATAAATTCAAACATTCTCTCATCCTCTGCAGGCTTCAGAGGCATATGCAGGCGCTCGGAGCTTACGGTTTTCTGGCAAAGGTGAAAGGGAAAAAATATTTTTTGAAACATATACCTCAGGCCATGGAATATCTTGCAGGTGAAGCCGAATCGGTCCGTGACGACTTTCCCGCCCTGCGTGAACTGGTCGCGAACCTTAACGTTATTACATGCCATGTGTGATAAGCAGCAGATGAAAAAAAACATAGATTATGATGAAATCCAGAAGGCGATGGAAGACACGGTCCGCGAGGCGTTTGATTATTTTCTGAACAGGGAGACCGGAGAAGTGATCATACTTTCCGAAGATATCATACGCAAGGCGCAGGCGATTCTTGACGAAAGCTATGACGACGACATCGGGGAATATGAAGACGTGCTGGTTGAAAACGTGCCTGAAATCCCTGACTGGATGGAAGATGAGATAGAGCTTGCTCTGGATATATTTATCTATGATAAAGACCGCTACGCGAGGATACCAGAGAGAACCCCCCAATTCGGATACAATGCCATGAAGGCATTTGCCGAAACAGTCGGGGATGAGACGCTGAGACAAGACCTTCTGGGGCTTCTCGACGGCAAAAACGCCTTCAGAAGGTTTAAAGACGCGCTTGGGCCGTATCCGAAAGAGAGAAAATTATGGTATGGTTTTAATGCGAAGGCCTCCAGGGCCGAGATAGAGGCCTGGCTGAAGACCGCGGGCATTGAGCAGGAGAAAGACCGCACCGATGACGATACGTGAACAGACTGAGCAAATGGAGAGAAAGCTGCTGCATGAAAAGGCACGCTTCAGCGCTGAAAGCAGGGGGCGTGCGATTCATGAGGATGACGATGAGATCAGGACACCCTTTCAGCGTGACCGCGACAGGATCATCCATTCAAAGGCTTTCAGAAGGCTGAAGCATAAGACGCAGGTGTTCCTCGCCCCGCAAGGGGACCATTACAGGACACGCCTCACCCATGTGCTTGAAGTCTCCCAGATCGCCAGGACGGTTGCCAGGGCGCTGCGGCTGAACGAGGACCTTACGGAAGCGATAGCCCTGGGCCACGACCTCGGACATACCCCCTTCGGACATGCCGGCGAGACGATCCTGCGAGAGCTTCATCCCGGAGGGTTCGACCATTACAAGCAGAGCATCAGGGTTGTGGATTTCCTAGAAAGAGACGGGCAGGGTTTGAACCTGACCTTTGAGGTGAGAAACGGAATTGTGAAGCATTCCAAGGGCAAAGGACAGATCATCCCAGACAGAAAAGCCGACCGGGCAGAGACCCTCGAAGGCCAGATCGTCCGGGTTGCAGACCTGATAGCCTATGTCAATCACGACCTCGACGATGCCCTGCGGGCGAACGTAATAAAAACCCCCGATATTCCCAGGTCGATTCTGGGCATACTCGGTGATACGCATGCGAAAAGGATCGATGTCATGGTCAAGGATTTCATCCGCAGCTCGCGGGAAACAGACCTTGAAGAACTGAAGATGAGCGAAAAGATGTCAGAGACCGCATACGCGCTGCGGGATTTTCTATATACGCATGTGTATGAGAGTCCCGCGATTCTCAATGAATTCAAGAAGGCGAAAAAGATACTGAAGGATTTGTATGAGTACTATCTGGAGCATGTAGAAGAGGTCTTTACCGATATACCTGCCGAAAAAAAGATCAATAAGCACAGGATGGTCTGTGACTTTATCGCGGGCATGACAGACAGCTTTGCGCTTATGACGTATGAGAAGATCTTTCTGCCGCAGCAGTGGACAGTGCTTTAAATGGATAGCGAGCGAATACAATAAATAATATTCCTTGCATTGAGATTCCCTGCGGTCTTGACGCGGGGTGTCTTCAATTCGGCCTTCCCCCAGAGAGCAGACAAGGATTATATATCTTTGGCGGGGTTTCACCCCATATCCGGGCAACTTTTCCAGAATGCGCAAGAAAGGCAACCAAAAGAACGCACCCCTTCGAAATGAAAGCTGGTCAATGGAATAATTTCCCCTCTGGAAGTCTCTATAAAGAATCTCCGCTGCGCATTTTCCTTGTTGTAAAGCTCTTGCCGAAAGACGAAAAAAAGCCCCTGCAGAGTGCAGGGGCT
>JAOUFP010000259.1 GCA_029858145.1 Nitrospirota bacterium
CCCCACCGGATTCCCTGCCGCGTCCGTCAGATACCCCTGGTAGTTGATCGTCCGGGGCACCCCTGCAAATGCCGGTGAAACCAATAATACCCCTGTGATCATAATCAAAGCATGCAGACAAACCCTCTTCATACCCTTTACTCTCCCTCTGGTTTTATTTGTTGCAGTCATTGTCTCTTCTGTTTCTCCATGATATTTCCTCTCGTACTATCTTCCGGCGATGAAGGCTTCACGATGCCCTTCCGGCTTTCCCGATCCATCGATGCTGCTTCAGCACTTCAATTGAGCACCCGCCTCGAACCCCGAAAGCTCACAATCCTTCCTCCCGCAAAGCAGAAACTCCCCGTGCGTTCACCTGACCCGCCTGCCGCCTCGAGCTCCGCGTTTGTGTTCGATACCCCTGTCTTTACGTTACCGCCGCTGCCTCTCGACACGTCATCGGCAAAGACGTTGAGACTTATCACTCTCCCGGATAAAGCAACGCCGTTCATTTTCCGCCCCTGGTTCCTTTATTCCTTCTGCCATAAGTACTGCTGCTCTTTTACACGCCTTCCCTGCCTGTTTTGACCGGGTTCATTATCTCCCATAATTCCTCATAACTAGTGAATGCCTTTTTGTCTTCTGCCCCCACTTCCTCCACGATCCCGAACACACTGTGAGGTTTATCTTTATTGCCGCGGTATATGCGTACTATGTAACTGTTCACAATATTTTTATTCATATTCACGTTCCTCTTTATCCCTTTTCCACACATTGACTTCTCCGGCAAGGCCGGTGGCCCTTCCAACCTTTCCCGCTTCGGAAAGGTTGAGGGGGAATATTGATAATCTTTTATTTATAGGGTGTAAATAAGACTATCATGGAGGTTGTAACAGATTAGTAACATGCCGGCTTCCCGGAGGGAATCATGCCAGAACCTATCTCAAAACCGGTCGTTTCTGAAAAGGCTGTCATACCCGCGAAGGCGGGTATCCAGATCACCTTGAAAACACCGGATTCCCGTCTGCACGGGAATGACAAAAAAAGGCAAATGACAAAAACTTTTGATTTTGAGATAGGTTCTAAAAAGAATGGTTGCTTTTTAATCTCCGGCAAATAGCCTCTGTCTCAGGAGAAGGGGATATACCGAGAACACTGCTGAAAGTTTCTCTGCAATGATTGTAGAGAAGGATCGCCTCGGCCCTGCGGCCGAGTTTTCCATAGCATTTCATGAGGCGCTGGTATAACTCCTCGCAAAGGCTGTCCATATCAAGCCCCTTGCGGTAGTATTCCGAGGCCCTGTCGAATTTCCCTGCCAGTTCACAGTATTGACCGGACATGGATATGAGACGGATGAATTTATTTCTCAAACGTTCCCGCATGGATAATGTCCATATCTGGTCATTTTCATTTATCAGAAAGTGCCCCTTGTAGAGAGCTACAGCCTTTTCAGTGAGGCGTGTGATTTCATCAAGATGCGGCATTGTTTTGCCCCTTCCCGGTCCGCCCTTACCGGAGACCAGGGCAGAAACGGACAGCAAAGGTTCAACCTGATTGCAGATCCGTTCAAAGCCCCATGCATCCACATAGCAGTATCCCTGGTTGAGGGTCAGGCGTCCATCCTGCATTTTTATGATATTATCACTGCCGCACTGCTGCCGCAGGCGGGAAAGGGTCATTCTAAATACATTGTGCGCAGCATCTCCGTCAGCCTGGGGCCAGAGAAAGTCAGTCAACTGCTCTTCCCTGACATTTGTGCCTCCAAGGGCAATCAAGGCCTTAAGCATCTCGACGGGTTTTTTCTGTACCTTGTCTGAAGAACTTACCGGCTTCTCATCCCTGAAAATATCAAACCTGCCGAACGTATATATCTTTACCGGATAGGGCCAGCTCTCGATACAGACATGCGGGTCGTCGGGTACCATGCCGCGTTTCTTTATAAGAGTTTCCACATACTCCGTTTCAATCCCTTTTTCAAGGGCCTTCGCGCACAGTTTTGACATTCTGGAAGGTATCCAGAAAAGAAAGTGCATTATGGCTGTTTCCCTGCCTATGGCAAACGCATTGCGCAGGGCTTCGAGGCATTTTTCCTCATGCCCCTTTTCCATCGCAAAATGCGCCTCGGTTATAAGGGCCATAAATTCCCCTACGTTAGAGTTCATCCTGCGCGAGGTTTTCAGTGCATGGGTAAGAAGCTGTAACGCCTTCTGATGCCCGCCTGCTTTGAAGGAGACATTTGCCATTGCAATATGGCTGCAGATGCAGGCGAAAACATTGCCTGAGGCAATGGCGTACTCAAGCGATAATTCGGCATGCATAAGGGACTCTTTATCATTTCCGCGCAGAAAAGTATACCAAGCATTCTGATGGTGATAATATGAGATGCAAAAATTGGAGACCATGCCGAGAAAAGACCTCATCCTTTTGAGGAGTTCCTCTGCAGGCACAAAATCCGATGAACAGAAGGCGGCACTCACCGATTGACCTAAAAGTAAAAAATCCCAGACATGTATTCCATTGGTGTCGCCGATTCCCATCGCCTCTTTAAGCCTTTTCAGGGAGGCCTCAGGCTCGGCGACCAGATATGAGCAGGTGGCTTCCAAATGTTTTAAATAGATGAGTGCCAGGGGGTAAGTGGGTGAAGCTGAATGCGCCATCAATTGCACCTCATTATTCATCAGTTTGATTTGATATCTTAACCTGCCGATATCTCCCTTCCAAAGATAGTGTGTAGATAAATAACTGAATAAATTCATTTTCAGATATGTGCCCCTGATCTTAGGCAGTATGGTATTCAAGCGTTCGGCCCAGTCATTTATTGCCGGATGATTCGGCCGCCTTGCTGACAGGGCATAAAGCATGCCGCCTGAGACATGGGCTTCAACTTCCCGGGACGGAAAAGAGGGATGTTCACGCATGACTTCCCCGATCACGTCTATCCATTTATCAAGCTTCCATGAGTCTCTCATCCCCATATAATTACAGTCAACAATGCCTGCCCAGGAAAGATATGTTCCCAAGGCATCCTTCCTCAAGCGGAATTCATTGAAGGCCCTTTCAAGACATTCTTCGCTCTCCTCACCGTTAAAAATCATACGGCAGACACCAAGCCAGTAGAGGAGCCACGGCGCGCTGTCCCGCATCTCTTTCGGTATGCTCATTATCCATTTGTCAATAACCCTGCTTCTGCCTTCAGCGACAAAGGCCGGCGCATGGGTCATGATCAGCCGGATCACCCCTTCGTGATCTGAGGAACTGAGATAAAGATTGACAGCGTCCTCGACATTGCCCGCTTCCTCCAGGAGCAGGGCGGTCTCCTGCTGTAATCTGCGGATATCTTCAGCAGTGAAAAAGTCTCTTGTCTTCGACAGAAGAAAATCCCTGAAGAGCGGATGATACTGATAGACGGGATTTGATTTATGCCTTCTCTCAGTGAAATAATTATTGCGGACCAGGTCCGAGAGGATACGCCTTGCATTGTTTGCTGCGCCGAGCCTTTCAGCCATCCGCACGTCCATATAAGGAAAGAAAGCCGTCTTCAATAAAAAGACCTGCGTGTCAGCCTCCGCTTTCTGAAATATCTCGGACGCAAAGTAGTCAAAGACCATCTCTGTTTCGCCCTCATTGCAGGATCCGGCTTCCCCCTCTCCCCTTCGCAGCTTTTCAAGCAGAAGCACAAGCCCCGCGGCCCAGCCTTGCGTCCTGCCGTGAACGCTCTTCACGCAGTCTTTGGTAAATGCGTCTTTTACCTTCAACCGCATTATCCCGGCGGTCTCTTCCTCTGTCAAACGGAGTTCATCAAAGCCGATTATCCCCATCCGGGAGTTGGCCCTCATCCGGGCAAAGGCCTCAGGTGGCCCGGTTCTGCTTATGACAATAACCTTTATTGCATCAGGGACGAACTCCATAGCGCCGCGTATTATCTCATGAAACATGGAGGAGGCCGGGACTTCCTGATAGTTGTCAAGAATGATGAAGAAGGGTGCAGTCATATGCTTGCCACGAATTTTTACTCGACCACTTGAAGCCTTGTCCACTTGAACCCTTCTATAGAACTCCTCGAAATATCGCAGGGTGAATGTAGGTAGTCCGAGCAGGTATTCAGGCGTCAAAAGGGGAAGCGGCCTGCGATAGCGCGGGGCCGCCTTTTTTGAGGCAAGACCCAGGTAATAAAAAAATGTTGCCGGATCATCGTCCCCTTTGTCTACCTGATACCAGAGACAGGGCAGTTTGTGTGAATCGAGATAATCTGCGACAAGAGTGGTCTTGCCATAGCCGCCCGGGGCGGTTATCCAGATGACCGGCTGCCTTCTGCTCTCATCAAGAAGACGGAAGAGCCGTTTCCTCTGTAAAATCCCCGATACGCCGGGACGAGTGATCTTTGCAATATACGCAGGTTTATTTATCATGATACAGCATGAAAAACATTTATCGCCTTTGACAAATCAGTATCTTCCGGAAGTCTACGTTTACCGGACCTTCAGGGCATGCCGGACTGAAAAGACAGGCTGCCCGGCCTGTAATTTAAATCGTCTGAAACAGACGAAAGTATTATCGCATTCCGCGCACATATCAGTGGCTGATGTCCGTCCAGTTCTCCTTGTTGAGTATCTGAGCGCAGAGACGCCTCCGCCCTGCTGAAATATGTGTTTCTCTCTACGGAATCACATTCACCACGCACTCTCCTCCGCCAAAGGTCTGGCCGGTGTCCGTGACCGCCTCTATGTCGACTGTCGCCATCTTCCCTGAAAGCGAGGAAGGCACCGCGCTGTTTACCGTCATGGTGAATGCCGCCACCGTCCCCGGCGTAATCACAGTGCC
>JAOUFP010000260.1 GCA_029858145.1 Nitrospirota bacterium
GAGAGGCAGAACAGGCAGCCCCGGTGATCATCTCCACTCCGGTGACTGCGGCAACAACGGGACAGGCGTATGCCTATGACGTGAACGCCACCGGCAACCCCGCACCCACATACAGCCTGACGACTTCTCCGGCGGGCATGACGATCAACACGAGCACGGGAGTTATCAGCTGGACGCCTTCTGCGGCAGGGAACTTTGACGTGACGGTACAGGCGGCCAACGGCATCAGCCCTGACGCGACGCAGAGCTTCACCATTGCGGTAACAGGTACGTCGGATGTAAAGGTCTGGCTTGAGGCGGAAAGCGGCAGCCTCGTCTCTCCGATGGTATCAGCCCTGGATACCGGGGCATCTTCCGGGACATACATATGGACGCCACAGAAAGGCGGCATACTCCTGGATCCTCTGGGCACGGGCGGATATGCCCGGTACACCTTCACGGTGCCAGAGGCGGCCAACTACGTGATATGGGGGCGTGTGCTTGCGGCGACAACCGGAGACGACTCCTTCTATGTATCAATGGACGGTGGGACCTATGCTCTGTGGGATACCATAGTGAGCGGTGTATGGGCCTGGGATCAGGTAAACAACCGTGGAGTTGCTGACCCGGTGGTTTACCCGTTGACGGCAGGCCAGCATACCCTCATTGTGAAGCAGAGAGAAGACGGCACGAAGATCGATAGAATCCTCGTTACCAACAATATGCAATATGTGCCGCAGGGAATTGGGGAATGATGCAATGAAAAATGAGGGACAAAGGTGGTTATTGCATGTGAAGTTATGGAGAAAAATAGTCATGATCATTTTTTTCGACAGATGGAGAACTGATAACAAAAGAAGTTCGATGCCGCAGGATAAGATGCCCGCGCTCCGCATTTCTCCGGGAATTTAATATTGTTTATATAGTCATTCTGATGCGGTTGTATCCAAAGGGAACATAATGATGTTGAACTGTTGCCTTGAGATACAGAATGATATCAATCCGGGATAAAGTCGGCGTCCTGAAATTTCTATAAACTCTGGAGAATAAAGAGAGCCGGAGGTCCGCTATTGTTAAAAAATGCGGTAACCGGCGATTCCGGGAATTCCAATAAAGAGCATGATACAATGATTTCAGGCAGCGCAGGGAATAAATGGCATATCAATTGCTTTTACAATTAACGAGGAAAACGGATTAAATAAAACAGACTAATCCGTTTTTGATTTTTTCGGGCTTCGCCGGGTTGCTGTTCTGTGACTCAGCTGGCGGAGCATTGAAAAGAATATTTTAATAGTTTTATTGAAAAGTGAGCCTCATCTCTTAAACTGCTGTTGTCATCGATGTCTGCTGTATTTCGGGTTTGTGTCTGAATTAAAGAGTCGAAAAAGACAATTGCCGGTATTTGCGTGAAACCTTTCATTCTTGTTCTGTGATAATAAAGATGAAAATTGCCTGTCTGGTTGACAAATTTCCTCTCCTGTCGGAAACCTTCATCCTCAACCAGATTACCGGACTTATTGACCGGGGACATGAAGTTGACATCTATGCAAAGAGAAGAAGCGATGATCCGAAGATTCATGAGGATGTAGAAAAATACCATTTGATGAGCCGGACTTTCTATTACGGGGAAACGACCGGGAAGATGCCCGCTAACAAAATTGTCCGCGTTCTGAAAGCATTTGTCTTGTTTATATCTCATTTTCACAAAAATCCAAAGGCCTTACTGAGATCTCTGAATGTTTTTAAATACAAAAAGGACGCTTTAAACCTTTCGATCCTGTATAGGATCGTTCCCTTTGTTGACAGAGGGGACTACGACGTGGTGCATTGCCATTTTGGACCAAGCGGTATTTTGGGGGCTACGCTCAGGAATCTCGGTATTTTTCGGGGCAGCCTCCTTGCGACTTTCTACGGCCATGATATATCGAGTTATGTCAGGAAATGCGGCAGGCATGTGTATGCTCCCTTGTTTGAATCCTGTGATATGATTCTCTGCCTGAGTGAAGTGATGAGGCAACAGTTGATTGATCTCGGCTGCAGCAGGCAAAAGGTTGTGGTCCATCACCTGGGAATAAACACCCGACGGTTTGCTTTTTCCCCCCGGGTGAAGAGCCCTGACGGAAGGATAAGGCTGCTGACGCTTGCCCGTCTCGTAGAGAAAAAAGGTATTGAATACGCAATCAGGGCGGTTGCAAAGGTAAGCCGCCGCTATCCTGATATCGAGTACCGTATTGCCGGCGATGGCCCTCTCAGGAAAGAATTGGAAAAACTGATCGAATCGCTTGGCGCGGATAAATACGTGAAACTGCTGGGTTGGAAAAGTCAGGCGGAGGTGCTGCAACTTCTCGGTGATTCTCATATCTTTATAGTGCCGAGCATCACTGCAGGGGATGGAGACCAGGAAGGAACGCCGACCGTGCTGCTGGAAGCATTGGCTCAGGGGATACCCGTGCTCAGCACCTGGCACAGCGGCATTCCCGAGGTTGTCATTGATGGCAATACGGGTTTTCTTGTGCCTGAACGTGATGCAGAGGCGCTCGCTGAAAAGCTGGTCAATCTGCTTGAACACCCGGAGCATTGGGCAAAGCTGGGAAGCGCCGGCAGAAGACATGTCGAGGAATATTACGACATTGACCGGTTGAATCGCCGCCTGATTTCGCTGTACGAACAACTTCTCGATTTACGGGCGAAGACATCGCTTGCGGAGATTGCGCCTTCAGCCTGATATGCTTCAAGTCCAAACAACAGACGGAGATTCGAAATCTTTATGAAGTATTGGAGAATTCATGAGGGATAATGGAAGAAAACGCATCATTGTGACAGGAGGCGCGGGCTTTCTCGGCAGTCATCTTTGCGAACGGCTGCTCCAGGACGGAAACGATGTAATCTGCGTCGACAATTGCTTTACCGGTACCAAGCGCAATATAGCGAATATTTTGAGCAACTCAGCCTTTGAGTTCATGAGGCATGACATTACATTTCCTCTCTATGTCGAAGTGGACGAAATATACAACCTTGCGTGTCCGGCATCTCCCATCCACTATCAGTTTGATCCGGTACAGACGACGAAGACTTCTGTCCATGGTGCTATCAACATGCTCGGTCTTGCAAAGAGGGTGAAGGCGAAGATTTTACAGGCCTCCACATCAGAGGTATACGGAGACCCGGTGGTGCATCCCCAGTCAGAAGATTACTGGGGGAATGTCAATCCCATTGGATTCCGGTCATGCTACGACGAAGGCAAGCGATGCGCCGAAACGCTTTTCTTTGATTATCACCGTCAGCACAGGCTTCTCATCAAGGTGGCCAGGATATTCAATACCTATGGGCCCCGCATGCATCCGAATGACGGTAGGGTGGTGTCCAATTTTATCCTGCAGGCCCTGAAAAACGAACCGATAACGGTATTCGGTGACGGCTCCCAGACGCGGTCTTTCTGTTATGTCGATGACCTGATAGAGGCTTTCGTTCTCCTGATGAAGACTCCGGACGATTTCACCGGTCCGTTAAATCTGGGAAACCCGGGAGAATTCACCATCCTGGAGCTGGCTCAGAAGATTTTGGAGATGACAGGTTCCCGCTCGGAGATCGTGTTCAAGCCGCTGCCATCAGACGATCCGAAACAGCGGAAGCCCAATATCGCACTGGCAAAGAAAATGCTGGATTGGGAGCCGAAAGTCAAGCTGGAGGTAGGCCTCGTTCATACGATCGATTATTTTGAAACTCTTCTCAGGGAGGGTCTCGCGTGAAAGAAACAGTTCTCGTGACCGGGGGAGCGGGTTATATCGGAAGTCATGCCTGCAAGGCACTGGCGCGGGCGGGGTTTTTACCGGTGAGTGTTGACAACCTCACCCATGGCCACGAGTGGGCTGTGAAATGGGGACCCCTTGTCAAAGGAGATATCCATGACAGTGGATTGCTTGGCCAGGTTTTCGAAACCTTCAAACCTGTGGCGGTGCTCCATTTTGCCGCCTTTGCATATGTGGGAGAGTCTGTCGTTGACCCCGGGAAATACTATTGGAACAATGTGGCAGGCACGGTGTCGCTCCTTGAGGCTATGCGCCGGTACCGCTGCAGCAGGATAGTTTTTTCGAGTACCTGCGCAACGTACGGCATTCCCGAGGCTGTTCCGATCCCGGAGGGTCATGTTCAGCGGCCGATAAACCCCTATGGAAGAAGCAAATTAATGATCGAGGATATTCTGCGGGATTTTCACGACGCATACGGATTACGATATGCGTCGTTGCGGTATTTTAATGCTGCAGGCGCGGATCCTGACGGAGAGATCGGAGAAGATCACGAGCCCGAGACCCATCTCATCCCTCTCGTCATTCGGGCTGCTCTTGGATATCTGCCTTTTGTTGAAATTTTCGGCACTGATTATCCTACCCCCGACGGAACAGCGGTTCGAGACTATATCCATGTTACGGATCTTGCCGAGGTTCACGTGCTTGCGCTTCAACATCTCCTGGAAGGCAGGGAGAACGTATGCCTGAATCTCGGGACCGGGAGGGGGCATTCGGTTCTCGAGGTGATCCGGGCGGTCGAGGAGGCAGCCGTCCAACCGGTCCCATTCCGTAAAACACAGCGGCGGGCGGGTGACCCGCCGGTTCTTGTCGCCGGGTCTGTTCAGGCAACAGAGAGGTTAGGATGGCAGCCGCGTTTTACTGATCTGCGGTCTATAGTGAAGACCGCTCTGCTCTGGCACAGCGGTCGCATACTCCTCAATAAGGAAAAGGTGCAGGGATGAGCACGGCGGCGGATTCGCTTCCACTCGTGACGATCGCTATTCCGACCTATAACCGGGCA
>JAOUFP010000261.1 GCA_029858145.1 Nitrospirota bacterium
ACCGCTGCCCTGCAGTCGATGACCCCTTCATATTTGAATTTCCTTCTCGAATTGCTGTTTGAACCCTGGCACATAATCCTCGCAAACTGGGGCTCCCTCATCTCGGCTTTCTTCCCGGTAATCAGGGCAACCGCTTCAGCTCCCTTGGCCCCCGCCGGGATGCAGAGATTCGGGGAGACATCCGGATTATTCACCACCGCTTCCGCATACTGCTCGCAGCCTGCATAGCCGCATGCGCCGCAATGCGCATGGGCAAGGACGTCTTTCACCTTTTCCACCCTCGGATCAATCTGCACGGCAAACCGTTTTGCAGCAAAAGCGAGTCCGAGGCCAAATATGGTGCCGACACCTGCAAGGAATATCAGTGTCCACTCCAGCAGGGGAATCAGATCAACTTTCTCCTTCGCTTCAACCCCGCCCCCGACACCGGCATACAGGGAAGAGGCAAAAACAAGCACTGCAACAATGGTGAGCACGCTTATCTTTTTCATCTTTGAGCCATATATCATCATTCTAACTCCTTTATTTCATACATACAGGATGCCTGTCGATCTGCACCCTGTATCTTTATTATAATGTTATCAATCCCGAAAAACCGGTAAAGGCGAGCGCTATAAGGCCCGTAACCACAAAGGCCATCGGCAGCCCCCTGAACGGCGCGGGGACATCCGCAAGCTCGAGCTTCTCCCTGATGCTCGCCATGATTATCATGGCAAGCGCAAAGCCGATTCCTGAACCAAACGCGAAGGCAATACTCTGCAAAAGCGAATACTTCTCACCCGCGTTCACCAGTGGCACGGCAAGAATTATACAGTTCGTTGAAATAAGCGCAAGGTAGATTCCCAGTTTGTAATACAGCCCGGGGGCCACCTTTCTCATGATCGTATCCGAGGCCTGCACCAGTCCCGCAACAACCCCGATAAATACGATAATCTTGAGGAAGGTGATATCAAGAGGAATCATGATGAAATTGAAGATGACCCAGCTCATCGCCGCACTGATCATCATGACCGCAGTAAAGGTGATGCTCATCCCGACGGCGGTCTCCATCTTCTTCGAAACACCGAAGAAGATACAGAGGCCGAGAAACCTCGTAAAGACAAAGTTATTGATAAGAGATGCCGATATTATCAGCTCAAAAAGTTTTATGAATTCGCTGTTCATCCGTGTTCCTCCTTATTAATGCGCTGCGTGTGAGCTCTTCTTCATATAGCGGGCGTCAATCCAGTTGAAGAAGGCCATCAAGATGCCCACGGCGAAGAAGCCGCCCGCAGGCAGGATAAACATAAGAACAGGCTTTGTGTGCACAATAGGCATGCCCCATAATGAGCCTTTTCCCAACAGCTCCCTGAAGAAGCTGATCACCGTAAGGGCGAACAGGAAGCCGATTCCCATCCCGATGCCGTCCGCCATCGAAGGGATAAATTTATTCTTGCTCGCAAACATTTCAGCCCTCGCAAGAATCGAAGCAAAGGCAACGATAAGCTGAATATACAGTCCCATCTGCTTGTATACATCCGGCACCGTCGCCGCCATGGTCATATCGGTAACCGTAACCCAGCCGGAGATGACCAGCATGAATATCGGGAGTCTGACTTTCGGCTGGATAACATTTCTTAAAAGAGATATTGTTATGTTCACCATCACCTGCACAAACAGGACCGCAATCCCCATCAGGACGCCGTTTTTCAGGTTATTGGTGACCGCGATGGAAGGGCAAAGGCTGAGCGCAAGTTTGAATATCGTATTTTCCTTGACGATGCCGTTAAGTATCTGATCCTTTATGTTAATTGTGGTGCTCTGAGACATTTCCCGAACCTCCTTCTTTCACTGTTTTGATGAGGAAGTTAACGCCGTTCTTTACCGCGTCTTCTGTAACCGCCCTGCTGGATATGGTCGCTCCCGAGATCGCCTCTACGTACTCGGTAGTCTCCGTCTTCATGACCTTCAGATGATCGATGTCCTTCCCTTTCAGGCGGTCCTTGAAATAATCCAGTTCGATTTCATCGCCAAGACCAGGGGTCTCTGCATGGTGAAGGATGTTTATCTTCCGGACGGTGTAATCCTTGTCTACCGCAATCAGAGTATCGATGTAGCTGGAATAGCCCTTGCCGAAGGACTGGACAACATAACCGAGCGTCTCATCGCCCTTTTTTGCGACGAAGTATTCTGCATGTTTTTCATGGGGTGCCCAGTCGCCCACTTTGTTGATCGCGTCGGCATCAGGCATGAGCTGTTTCAGCGCTTCCTGTTTCGCCTTCTCGTTATTTTTGAATATCACCGGGGATGCCGTTGCATATACGAGGGCAAGTATTAACCCGCCGATAACATAAATAACAACAAGGTTCAGCGTTATCTTTACAATGTCCTTGCCAGTCATTACTTGTTCTCCTTTGCCGTATTCTGTTTCACAGCCCCGAACACCTTTGATTTCACGCCGCGGTCGATAATCGGCGCAAAACAGTTCATGATCAGTATCGCGAACATGACGCCCTCAGGGTAGCCGCCCTTCAAACGGATAAGCATGGTAAGGAACCCGCAGCCGATACCGAAGATAATCTGTCCCTTTCTTACGGAAGGAGAGGTCACATAGTCGGTTGCCATGAACCAAGCACCCAGCATCATGCCGCCGCTGATTAGGTGAACAATCGGGTCGCCGGTAAAAAGGGCCCCTTTTCCTCCGAACACCCACGCGATGACGGCAGCCGTGCCGAGGAAAGATACCGGAATATGCCAGGTTATATAGCCCCTGTAGAGCAGGAACAGTCCGCCGATGAGGATCGCGATGGCGGACGTCTCACCGATCGACCCTGCCCTGTTTCCGGTGAGGAGATGCATATACAGGCTCATCTTGTCGCCAAAGACTTCAAGCAGCTTTACCACGCCCTCTTCCTTCAAAATTCCAAGAGGGGTCGCTGTTGTCTTTGCATCCATGGCGAGAAAAGCCGCGGTAGGTTCACTCCAGATAGTCATCGCCTTCGGCCAGGATATCAGGGCAAACGCCCTGCCGATAAGGGCAGGATTAAAGACATTGAATCCAAGGCCTCCAAAAAGCTGTTTTGTTATCACGACAGCGACAAAAGAGGCTATGACCGGAACGTGCACGGTAAAGGGGGAAAAAGACCAGAGCGAGGCCGGCATGTTCATCCCCAGGAGCAGACCGGTAAGAAAAGCACTGCCGTCACCAACAGCAGATTTCTTTCCGACCATCCTGAAGTAAAGCTGCTCAAAAACTGCGCTGCTGACAATACATAAAGCGGTAATAAACAATGCCCTGAGGCCAAAGAAATATACGCCTGCAAGGGCTGCCGGCAGAAGCGCCAGGCTGACTGACCACATGATACGGGATGTTGTTTCATCAGTCTTTACATGAGGACTGACAGATACAATTAATTGATGCTCTTTCTTCGTTGCCTCCATCGAGATTCTCCTTAAGGCTTAACCATTGATTTAGCTAATCTTACAAGCTGGACTATCGGCCTCTTCGAAGGACAGACATAGGCGCAGGAACCGCACTCGAAACAGTCGAACAGGTTGTATTCCTTTGCCTCTTCATAGTGTCCTTTTTCAGAGAGCACACTTAACATCGACGGCATAAGTCCCATCGCGCAGGCATCAATGCATCTGCCGCACCGTATGCAGGGGCCGAACTCCTCAACATGGGATACGCTGTCTTCAGGTATGACAAGAATGCCTGAAGTCCCTTTTGTGACAGAAACGTCAAGGGACGAAAGCGCAAAGCCCATCATCGGGCCGCCGGAAATGACCTTTCCCACGCCGCCCTTAAAGCCGCCGCATTCTTCGATCAAATCCGCAACCTTTGTGCCTATCCGAACGATAAGATTTTTTGGTTCAGCTATGCCCTCACCGGTGACCGTGACCACCCTTTCTATCAAAGGTTTGCCGAACCGTGCAGCCTCATAAATGGCCAGGGCGGTGCCGACATTCTGGACAACCACTCCTACATCCATAGGAAGGGCGCGCGGCGGCACTTCCCGTCCGAGGATCGCCTTTATAAGCATCTTCTCCGCCCCCTGGGGATATTTCACCTCAAGGGCAAGCACTTCTATGCCTGCTTCACCAGCTGCGGCCTCTTTCATCTTCGCCACCGCATCCGGCTTATTATTCTCTATGCCGATGTACCCTTTCTGCACCCCGAGGATCTTCATCAGGATCTTGAGCCCTTCGACCACTTCCTTTGACTTCTCGATCATCAGCCGGTAATCCGCGGTCAGATACGGCTCGCATTCCGCACCGTTGATAAGGACCGCGTCTATCGCCTTTTCCTTCGGCGGAGAGAGCTTCACTACCGTAGGGAACGCCGCGCCTCCCATCCCGACGATGCCGGCAGCCTTCACCTTTTCCCTGAGCTCTTCAGGTGAAAGGTTCATATAGTCAGGGTTGTCTTTCAGTGAAGTCCATTCCTCTTTGCCATCATTTTCTATCACCACTGAATTGACCATCCTGCCCATCGCATTGGGAAATTCACCAATCGCAACCACTTTTCCCGAGACAGAACTATGCACCGGGGATGAAACGAACCCGCCGGGTTCACCAATAATTTCGCCTTTCCTGACTTCCTGCCCGATAGAAACAATTGGTTTACAAGGTGCGCCGATATGCTGGCTTAAAGGAATAACTACGATCTTTGGGGGGTTTGATACAACAATGGAACTGCCTGCTGCTAATGTCTTCTTGTCAGGCGGATGTATGCCGCCTTTAAACGTTGCTAGACCCATGTGAAGATTTCCTCCTTGGGATTTTGGCAGACCTAAAAAG
>JAOUFP010000262.1 GCA_029858145.1 Nitrospirota bacterium
GATGCCCATTTCGCGTCTGGGACCGATCGCGAATTTCATGGCGGGATGGAAAAGCGGAGCGAACAAAAAGCCGAATCCCGTCTCAAAAATGCATTCTTCGACCTTTTCGGGCTGAAGGTCTATCTTTACTCCGAGAGCTTCAAGCACGTCAGCGCTTCCCGACTTGCTGGATACGGACCTGTTGCCGTGTTTCGCGACAGGGACCCCAGCCGCGGCAACCACAATGGCGACAGTGGTCGATATATTGAACGTATGTGACATGTCACCGCCTGTCCCGCAGGTATCGAGTACCCCCTCGGGCGCGACGATCCTTGCCGCTTTTTCCCTCATTATCCTGGCTGCCCCGGTTATCTCGTCAACGGTCTCGCCCTTTATCCTGAGCGCGGCGAGAAAAGCACCGATCTGCGCATCAGTAGACTTTCCTTCCATGATCTCATTCATGCACTCCGCCATCTCGGCTTCTGACAGGTTGATGCCGCTAACCACAATATTGATAGCTTCTTTAATCATGAGTTCCCTCTTTCGTTAGGATATTAGCTCTGACGGGCCGCTCACGCAGAACCCGCTGAATTTTACCTGTTCTCCTCTGCCGATTACAAGGAGCCTTCCTGAGCGGTTAATATCCTTGCTGAAAAGGAGCCGTATAGTGCAAAATAACAATTTAACGCTTGTGTATAAGGAGAAGAAGTGCCAATAAAGGTCGGAGTAATAGGGGTCGGATACCTCGGGCAGCATCATGCGAGGATTTTTTCAGGGCTTGACGGTGTTGAACTGATCGGCGTTGCCGACACCGACGTCGGGAAGGCCGGCGAAATTGCAGGCAAATACAACTGCGGGTCTTTTTCCTCATACGCGGAACTTGTCGGGGCTTGTGATGCCCTGAGTATCGTCACTCCGACTACCACTCACCATGCCATAGGCATGGACTGCCTGAAAGCAGGCAAAGACCTTTTCATCGAAAAACCGATAACAGAACGGCTAGATGAGGCGAAAGAGCTTATTGAGGCAGCAGAGAAAAACAACCTTATTCTCCAGGTCGGCCATCTCGAACGGTACAACCCGGGAATCATCGCTGCCAGGGACATGGTTTCAGCCCCTATATTTGTGGAAGCAGAGCGTCTTTCCCCTTTCCTCGGCAGAGGCACTGATGTGGACGTGACCCTTGACCTGATGATCCATGACATTGATATTGTCATGAGCCTGGTCCGGTCAGAGGTGAAAGAGATAAGGGCCACCGGCGACAGGGTCATGACCGGCAAGATCGATGTCGCCAAGGCATGGCTTGAGTTCGAAAACGGGTGCAAGGCGCTGATTACCGCCAGCAGGCTGTCGCCGGAGAAGATGAGGAAACTGCGGATACACCAGCGGGATTCCTATATTTCTGTAGACTACCAGAGCCAGGAGGTCAGGCGTTATTTCAGGGACGCGGCCGGAATCTCCTTTGATGCCGTAAAAACCGAAAATAAAGAGCCCCTGAAAGAGGAGCTGAGAGATTTTGTCGCCCGCGTTCTGGACAGGAAAAGGCCGATGGTTTCCGGAAAAGAAGCGATGGCGGCGCTGGAAATAGTCCTTAAGATAAATGAAATGCTGAAGGCGGGCATGTAAGGAAAAAGTGTGCGTACGTAAAGAGGAAAGCGGCTTGTGCTTTTCCGGAAAAGCAAGGGGGAAACCCTGCTTTACAAAAAAATATATCGCAATGGAGATTTTTTGAAATGATTCCGATGATAGACCTTAAAAAACAGTTTTCAGAAATAAAAGATGAGATTTTTTCAGTGATGACCGAGATACTTGAAAGCACCCAGTATATCCTCGGTCCGAAGGTGCTCGAGCTTGAGCAGAAGATCGCCCGGTATCACGGCATGCCTGAGGCGATAGGGGTCGCCTCAGGAACAGATGCCCTTCACCTTGCGGTGAAGGCCCTCGGCATAGGGGAGGGTGACGAAGTGATCACTACCCCTTTTACCTTCTTCGCGACTGCCGAGGCCATAGTTTATACAGGCGCCACCCCTGTGTTCGTTGATGTTGAGCCCGATACGATGAACATTGATCCGGCGAAGATAGAAGAGAAGATCACCGAAAGGACAAAGGCCATTCTGCCTGTGCATATTTTCGGACATTCCGCGGATATGGATGCAATCTGCGGGATAGCCCAAAAACATGACCTGAAGATAATCGAAGACTGTGCCCAGTCCTTTGGCGCGGAGCTGCGCGGCAAGAAGACCGGAAGTTTCGGTGAAGCGGGATGCTTCAGTTTTTACCCCTCGAAAAACCTCGGCGCCTTTGGAGACGGCGGGATGGTACTGCTGCAGGACGCTTCAGTGGCCGATGACATCAGGCAGCTGAGGAATCACGGTTCAAAAGGCGCATACCGGCATGAGAGAGTCGGCTTCAACAGCAGACTCGACGAGCTGCAGGCAGGCATGCTGCTGGTTAAATTCAGGCGAATCGATGAATATAACGAAAAACGGAGGAAGAGGGCAGCCCTCTACAATGAGTTCCTTTCTGACAGCGTAATCCGACCAGTGGAGAGGCCGGGTGCCAGGCATGTGTACCATCAGTATACGCTCAGGAGTGCGAAAAGGGACGAGATACAGAAGGCGCTGCGTGACAATGACATTGCTTCCGTTGTTTACTATCCCATACCGCTGCATCTTCAGGAAGCCGTTAGTTTCCTGGGATACAAAAAAGGAGATTTCCCTGTTGCCGAGGAGGCTGCCGAAAGGGTGCTCTCATTGCCTATCTACCCTGAGTTGCCGGAAGAGGCGGTAAAGGAGATAGCTGCTATCATCAATAATGTCTGAAACAGTGATGATCGTTGCGGGCGAAACCTCCGGGGAGTTGTACGGAGCCCTGCTGGCTGTTTCGTTGAAGAAGAGAATGCCCGGCATACGGATAATAGGTGTTGGCGGCGAAAGGATGCTGCAGGCCGGCGTCGAACTCATCTCCGGCATAGCCAGCGCGTTCGGCCTTGCCGAGGCGGTCTCTTCCATAAAGGCGATCAAAAAAACATTCGGCAGCGCGGTTGCCGCTCTTCACACGTACAAGCCCGATGTGCTTGTACTGATAGACTATCCTGATTTCAATCTGAAGCTTGCCGAAGAGGCAAGAAAAAAGCATATCAAGGTCTTGTATTATGTGAGTCCGCAGGTCTGGGCATGGCGCAAAAAGAGGGTTGCAAAAATAGCCCGGCTGGTCGACAGGATGGCGGTCGTACTCCCCTTTGAAGAAGAGATATATAAGGCGGTCGGACTTCCCTGTGAATTTGTCGGCCACCCGGTTTTTGATGAAATCAGGAGCCTGGCTGCAGGGAAGGATTCCCTGAAGTCCGAATTAGGGCTCGAGAAGGGCAGACCCCTCCTTTCGCTTTTGCCGGGGAGCAGGCCGCATGAACTCAAGAGGCTTCTTCCCCTTATGCTTGAGACGGTACGCGAGTTTAAAAAGGCACACGGGCATTATCAGTTCTGCGTGCCCCTTGCGCCGAACACCGACACAGAGATATACAACCGGGTGCTGGCGTTGCTTGAAGGGGAAGGCGTCATGGTAAACAAGGGCGAATCTCTGAAGGTCCTGGCTGCCTCCGAGGCTGCGGTCATCGCTTCGGGGACCGCAACGCTGCAGGCGGCCCTGATTGGCGTCCCTTTGGTGGTGGTCTATAAACTTTTCCCTGTCACCTACTGGCTCGGCAAGCAGATCGTTAAGGTGAAACATGTTTCCCTTGTGAATATCCTTTCAGGGAGTGAGGTCGTAAAGGAACTGCTGCAGTCTGAAGCGACTGTCGGGAATATAGTGCAGGAACTGGAAAATATCCTCTCCGGCGGATCGCGTAAAAAAAATATGCTGGACGCCTATGACGGAATAAGAAAAATATTCTCGTCCAGAAATGCCTCCGAAAGAGTCGCTGATATGGTGGAGGAGATGGCGGGATGGAAAAAATACTGATACGCCCATTCCCGCTTGCCGGCCTCGGATGCGTTCCTGGTGGTTCGGAAGGATTGCGGACAAGCCGCAATGACAGAAAATATTGCTTTGCAGCCTTTCTTGTGAGTTCCCTGGCAATTACTTTTTTTTACAAAGGCACCGCAGGTCATGTATCCCATTTATAGCATTATCTACTCGGTTGTAATTTCCATTTTGTTTATTCCCCAGTACCTGAAAAGGCCGAAAGAATTGCGCCTGAAATGGGTCCGGGAAAAATTTGGAGGGCTTCCGGAGATGAGAGATTCCCTCTGGGTTCATGCAGTTTCCGTCGGAGAAGTGAACGCGGCCATTCAATTGCTGCGACGACTCCGCGATAAGTACCCTTACATGCCCATTGTCCTGTCGACTATAACCGATACAGGCCAGAAGGTCGCTTCTGCAAAAGTCCCTGAAGGGGTCCGGGTGGTATATCTGCCTTTTGATATCAACTGGATTCTCAAAAAGGCATTTGAAAGGGTCAATCCCCGGCTGCTCGTCGTCATCGAAACCGAGCTGTGGCCGAATATTTTCAGGCGTGCGCATAAAAGAAATATCCCGGTGATGGTGCTCAACGGCAGGATATCGGAGAAGTCGGCAAAAGGATACAAAAAAATCTCATTTTTCATGAAGAAGGTCCTCTCATATGTAACGGTATTCAGCATGCAGGGCAGTCCGGATGCCGAGAGGCTGAGGGCGATGGGTGCTGATGAAAAAAAGGTGAAGGTGTCCGGTAATTTCAAGTTCGACATGGAATTTTCCGGGGAAATGCCTGAGTGGACATCGGCATTCAGGGGGCCTGTGATCGTGGCGGGCAGTACG
>JAOUFP010000263.1 GCA_029858145.1 Nitrospirota bacterium
TCGCGCGCGTTGACGGTGATATCCCTGATGATTTTCCCCTTTTCGACACGGACGATATCGATTGCGCCGAGATCCCCGCCTGCCTGGCTGATCGTATTGGCTATTTGCGAAAATTTGCCGACGCGGTTTTCGATTTCCGCCCGGACGGTGATGCTGTAACTCGGACTGGGAATGCGAAGCATAGTGTGAACCTTCCTCTATCGTCAGTATGAAATAGTGCTTTTTGTTTACTTTATCTCCATTTTCCTCAATAGTCAATTGACTTGTACAGAAGTGTAATTGACTATAACCGGAACCTTCCGTAAAGGCAGAAAGAAAAGCTGCGGTTTATGATGATTCGAAATATCCTTCGTTCAGCGCCGGATCTATTAGTCGCAGCAAAAGCTTTTACCGCCGCTTCAAGTGTTTTCTGCCAATTTTTTCAGGGTGACCAAATATCTTTTCTTTGAGAGCTTCCCGAAGAAATGAATAAATGCAGCCAGGTATCCGGAGAAAATATGTCTGCCTGAAGTATATATCTCGGTCCGCTGCACCAATAGCGTCCCCTGGGCATTTGGCGTCAATTCATAGATCTCCTGCATGTATCCTTTGCGGGGAAGGCCGCCTCCGGTAAAATGGATGAGAAGCCTTGACGGTTCCTGGTATTCCATGATCTCCGCCAGAAAATTACCTTGTTTTCCGCTCATTTCACGCCGGATTCTGCACCTGTAGCCCTCAGACGGCTCACCTGAAGAGACGCGCACGACAGCCTTGATCTTCGGGTTCCAGTCTTTCATGCGTGCCGGACTCTGAAGAAAACGCCAGAGCTCTGCCGGCGTGCGGTTTATCTGTACTTTATCCTTAAGAACTATTCTGTGCATTGTATGAGTTTCATGTTGAGCCGGATAATTATATCAGGAGCACGATGAGAAAAGGGAGATATAAAAACGATTTTTTGCTATGAACGGTTCTTAAATTCTTCAAGCAGCCGGTTGAAGTCCTCTTCGCCCATTTCCTTTGTCAATTCGGAAATAAGGTCATTGATGATATTCAGGTGAGGGGAACCGATTCTTTCGAAGATATCCAATGAGATAAGGTAATCTATGAAGGCGTCCCGGTAGTTTTTTTTCATATGCATGACTTTTCCTATCATGCCAACCGTGCTCGCAATGCCAACGATATCCCCTACTTTTTTGGCGATCTCAAGGGCCTTCTGGTAAAACTCGAGAGCTTTGTCAAAGTCGCCCGTATTTTGATAAACTATCCCCATCTGGTGATAACTCTTTGAAATGCCGACGATATCCCCTACTTTTTCGGCAATCCCGAGGGCTTTCCGGTAAAACTCGAGCGCTCTTTCAAAGTCGCCCTTTTCCTGATGCACTATGCCTATCTGCTTATAGCTCATCGAGATGCCTGCAACATCCCCTATCCTTTCCGATATTTCAAGTGCCTTTGAGGAAAATTCCAGGGCCCTTTCATAATCCCCCCTGTTTTGGTAGACCGTCGCAATCTGGTTATAGTTTTTCGATACCTCGGCCACATCGCCTATCTTTTCCGCAATATCGAGGGCTTTCTGATAAAAATCCAGCGCCCTGTTATAGTCGCCCCTCTCATGATTAACGATGCCGATCTGGTTGTAACACATTGAAATACCGGCGATATCGCCGATCTTCTCGGCGATATCCAGCGTTTTAAGAGTGAAATCAAGGGCCTTGTCATAATCCCCCCGTAATTTATGAAGAAGTCCCATCTGTCCGTAGATTCTCAGGTTTGTATGCTGATCGTCCCTCTTTTCATTTATTTCGAGCGCCTTGTGGGAGAGCTCAAGGGCCTTGTCGTAGTCGCCTTTTTTCTGATGGACAATCCCGATATTCTGATAACCGGCGGATGTTCCGGCCACGTCACCCGCTTTCTCGGCAATCTCAAGGGCCTTTTGAAAAAACTCGAGCGCCCAGTCATAGTCACCTCTCTTCTGGTGGACAATGCCTATCTGATTATAGCTCTTCGATATGCCGGTTATGTCCCTGATCTTTTCCGCAATGCCGAGCGTTTTGTAACAGAAGTCAAGCGCCATATCATAATCACCGCGTTTTTGGTGGACTATTGCCATCTGATAATAGCTTTTCAATATCTCGGCGGTGTCCTGAATTTTTTCCGACAGCTCAAGGGCTTTGGTCGAGTATTCGAGCGCCTTGTCATAATCACCGCGTTTTTGGTGGACTACCGCTATTTGGTTATAGCATTTAGAGGCTCCAGCAAGGTCCCCTTTTTTTTTAGCTGCCTTAAGGGCTTTCCTGCAGGTTTTCAATGTAATATCATCCAAGCTCATATAGGCTTTGCCCTGACGAAAGCTTTCCTTTAAAACGAAAATGGCTGCATGCAATAAAAAAGTGCTCCGGAAAGCTCTTTGATCTTTCAATTAATTTCTGATCGCTCTTTTTCAGAACAGTTCCCTCGTCTGCATACGCTATTACTAAAAATCATACACTTGGTATATAACCTATATTGAGGCAAGAAGGCAATGCCTCAGAATCCCGGAAATAAAAATCTTCATTCCGGTTTGTACAGGAAAAAGTCAAATGCCGGCTTTTGAGCGCCTTATTTTTTCAACTTCGATCACAATAAGGGATAATGCCGCCGGGGTCATGCCCTGTATCCTGCCTGCCTGGCCGAGACTGGCAGGCCGCACTTCCTCAAGCTTGCAGAGTATCTCCTTCGAAATGCCGGGGAGCTTCCTGTAGTCGATGATGTCAGGGATCATCTTTTCCTCGAGTTTCTTCAGTTTTTCCGCCGTCTCAATCTGCCTGGCGATGTACCCCTCGTATTTCACCTGTATTTCAACCTGTTTTTCAACATCCTCGCCGAGCTCAATTGCAGACGGAGCCCATTGTCTGATCACGTCGTAAGAAACCTCGGGTCTTTTGAGCAACTGCTCAAGGGAGATATCTTCCCCAACCGGAGAGGTGCCGAGATTTTTTAATGTTTCATTGATGAGGCCGGGTTTTACGCGGGAATTCCTGATTCTGAGCGTTTCATTTTCGATCTTTTGTCTTTTATCAATGAACCGGTCATGCACCTCTGTGTCGAGCAGGCCGATGGCACTGCCTTTTTCCATGAGGCGCATATCCGCATTGTCATGCCGCAGGAGAAGGCGGTATTCCGCCCTTGAGGTGAACATCCGGTATGGCTCCTTTGTGCCTTTTGTAACGAGATCATCTATGAGTACCCCGGTATACGCTTCGTGCCTGCCCAGAATCAGCGGCTCTCTCCCCTGTGCCTTCAGCGCGGCGTTTATACCTGCCATGAGTCCCTGCGCAGCCGCCTCCTCATAACCAGACGTCCCGTTAATCTGTCCGCCGAGGAAAAGGCCCGCTATGCTCTTTGTCTCCAGAGAATGCCTCAGTTGCGTCGGAAAGACAAAGTCATACTCGATCGCATAGGCCGGCCTCATGATTTCCGCGTTTTCCAGCCCCGGTATGGTCCGCACGAGAGCGGTCTGGACATCAAAGGGCAGACTTGTCGAGATCCCGTTCGCGTAATATTCATTCGTCTCCAGACCTTCCGGCTCCAGGAATACCTGATGCCTTTCGCGTTCAGCAAAACGCACAACCTTGTCTTCTATCGAGGGACAATATCTCGGTCCGACGCCCGTAATCTTGCCGCTGTACATCGCAGAACGGCCGAGGTTGTCGCGGATGATGCCATGCGTCTCAGGGTTCGTATAGGTGATAAAGCAGGGCAGCTGGGGATTTTCGATCTTTACCGTGCTGTGAGAAAACGGGATCGGCGGATCATCACCGTACTGCGCTTCTGTCTTCGAGAAGTCAATTGTTTTGGCATCGAGCCGTGGCGGGGTGCCTGTTTTCAGCCGGCCGAGCTGCAGGCCGATTTTGGCAAGACAGACCGAGAGTCCGACAGAGGGAAATTCACCGGCCCTGCCGGCCGCAAAACTCTCATGGCCGACGTGCATCAGCCCTTTCAGGAATGTCCCTGTAGTTACAATGACACACCGTGCTCCATAGTATACGCCGAGAGAGGTCACAACGCCTCTTGCCCTTCCGTCTTCAACTATTATGTCTTCGATGGTCGCCTGCTTTATGTCGAGATTCTGCTGAACTTCAAGGGTCTGCCGCATCTTCAGGCGATAGAGGACCCTGTCTGCCTGGGCCCTCAATGACCAGACGGCAGGGCCTTTCGATTTGTTGAGCATCCGGAACTGTATCCCGGCCCTGTCGGTAACCTTTGCCATTTCGCCTCCGAGGGCATCGATCTCCCTGACAAGGTGTCCTTTTGCAAGACCTCCGATCGCGGGATTGCAGGACATCTGGCCTATGGTATCGAGGTTCATGGTGAATACGCACGTGGACATCCCCATGCGGGCGGACGCGAGCGCAGCCTCACAGCCTGCATGGCCTGCTCCGATAACGATTATGTCGTAGTTTTTTGCGTTGTTCATTTGTTGGTGCGGTCTTGGGAAAAAGTTATCTTCTATTTTAACTGAAATCCCCCGAATTTACGTGGTTGAATGCGTATTTCCTGATACAGTGATCCTTGCTGCAATCGATTTAAGTTGATATCAGGTGCATTTTTTAATCAGCACAGCGTTTTATTGCCAGAGAGGCCTCTTACGGCAGGGCTGCCCGTAAACAGAGGAGCGTAATTCCGCAGAGGGTGCATCGAATTTGGTCAGTGTGGTAAATCCCTACAGCAGCTTTCACAGAGAAATCCTGTGCGATTGCGATGCTGTTAATACAGCCCCATCGCCTCTCTCACCAGCGCCAT
>JAOUFP010000264.1 GCA_029858145.1 Nitrospirota bacterium
CTTACTGCCATGGGAAACCTCCTGGTATCTGTTTATGCTTAATCCCAGTATAGATAATTTCCGCGAGGCTTACTATGATATAAATCATCATCCCGGCACCAGACCCTTTTCCCTGCGGCTGCCTGAAATGTTATAATATTTCAAATCGCAAGTATTATATCAGAGGAAGGTAAACATGAAATTATGTCATATCTGTAATGATACGGAAGATGTTTGTTCATGGAAACATCCTGAAACCGGAAACGAATACATGCTCTGCAGTTATTGCCTCAATGCCGTCGTCGGCGTATGTGCTGAATGCAGCGCCATCCTCGTCAAATTAGACCCGATCGGCATCAACCGGGACGGCCAGAGAATTTGCTATAAGTGCAGCGCCATGCATGACATGGCCGATGACGAATAACCGGGCCTTTTCTCTTTGATCAGCGGAGGTTAAGATGTCACACATAAGTGAAGAAGAAAAATCGCATCAGATAAAGACCTCTTTCGAGGTTGACCGTATCTACCTGCAGGCCCTTGAAAACCTGAGAGAGGAACTAACCAAACAGGGGATTGACATCGACTCGGGAGAAGGCAGAAAGACCTTTATCCGGGCAGTGCGCAGGCTCAATGAACGCTTTATTTAGCATCCCCTTCAGTGTTGCGTGCACCCATGAAATGCCATAGCCGGAAGATTATCACCATTACTCCTCCCCCGAATAGCGGCCACGGGGAAGAACATGAAATCTTCCCCGATACGCTTACCGATTATCTGAGCGGCGGGGAGATCCCCTTCTCAAACAGGGACAATATCCGCCAGAAGCTGGTAAAGGCGCTCGTTGAGGGAAAAGGCTTCCGGAGAGAAGACATTACCCTCGACAGGGAAATCAGATTCGAAATAGAGGACCGTCAGATATGTTCGCTCGTCGACATATCGATCGGCTTCGGCGGCAAGACTCTCATGGTCTTTAAATGTGCCGCCGGTTCGGTTGTTTCCCGCGAACGTCAGATTATCGCAACGGCCCGACTCCTTGAGGAATATGTAATCCCTTTTGCGGTTGTCACAAACGGAGTGAATATCGAACTGCTCGATGCCATTACCGAAAAAGTGATCGGCAGCGGGATGCAGGCAATCCCTGCGCGTGAGGAACTGCTTGAACATTCAAAAAACGCCGTACCGAGGCCCGCAAACAGAAAAAAGCTTGTATATGAACAGAGAATCCTGTACACCTATGACGCGATGAGCTGTACCCTCTATTGCAAAAGCGATCCGGCTCCTGAATAATTTTGTCCGGAAAATCCGTACTATAATTGCTATAATAGTCTACCCCCTTGCAGGGTATTTACGTCTATCATCATTCTGTACGCAAAAGGGCCTTGCTAATGAATATCAAAGTCAGTGAACTGATTGTTAAGTACCTCGGGAAACTCGGCGCAAAACACGTTTTCGGCATCCCCGGTGCTCATATTCTTCCCCTCTACGATGCGATGTACCGGTCGCAGATAACATCTGTCCTCCCGAAACACGAACAGGGGGCAGCGTTTATGGCCGGCGGGTACGCGCGGATGTCCGGCAAAACAGGGGTCTGCATCGCTACCGCAGGACCTGGGGCAACCAACCTCGTGACAGGCCTTGCAAATGCCTACATGGACAGCCTGCCTGTTCTTGCGCTGACCGGCGAGACGCCGACATATTCCTTCGGCAGGGGAGCGCTGCAGGAAAGCTCGGGGGAAGGATCATCCATAAACCAGCACGATTTATTCAGGGGTATTACACGATACAACACTCTTGTCCAGAGGACCGATTACCTCCTGACCGTCCTCAGAAAGACAACCGGCATCCTGCTGTCAAAAAAGCCGGGCCCTGTGCTGCTGAGCCTCCCTTACAATGTACTGAAAGAGACCGTTGACAGCAACCTGCTGGAGCATATCAGTTTCGACGCGGTTCATTCCTGTTCAGCTGCTGTTTTCCCTGCTGATGACATCGTCAGCCTGATAAATGATGCCCGCCACCCTGTTGTCATCGCGGGTTACGGAGCCGTCGCCTCGGGTGCTGAAGAGTCCCTGTCAGCCTTTTGCGTAAAATGGAATATCCCCGTTGCCACGACACTGAAGGCGCGAGGGATGCTGCCGGAGACTTCCGACCTCTCTTTAGGTGTTCTCGGAATAACTTCCAATGAGCTTGCCTTCAGATATATCACCGAAAAAGCGGACCTCCTCATTATCGCCGGCGCAAGCTTCGGGGAAAGAACAAGCTACAACTGGAACAATGAACTGATAAAGGACAAGAAAATCATTCAGATAGACAATAATGTGGAACAACTGAATAAAGTTTTCACCGCCGATATCTCCATCGATGCCGAGGTAAAAAAGGTCTTTGACCTTCTTAACAGCTCCCGTGCCGGCACCATCAGCGCGAAAGACCCGGCGGAAGTCTCTCACTACAGGACGAAATACCTGAACCGTGATCCCATGGACAACGGCTTTATGCTCATCAATCATTTCCTGGGCACGCTGAATGACCACTTTAATGGTGAAGCAGCGGTCTTTGATGACAACATCATCTACATGCAGCGTTTCTGTCCGGTGTTAAAAAGCAGAAGCTATTTCCCGAATTCCGGCATCTCCTCTCTTGGCCATGCTGTCCCTGCTGCCATCGGAGCAAAACTCGCGACAGAGAGGCCGGTTATCGCGCTCCTGGGCGACGGAGGATTCCAGATGTGCTGCATGGAAATTATGACCGCGGTGAACTACAATGTCCCCGTCACGATCATCCTCCTCAACAATGCTTCCCTGGGACTTGTGAGGAAAAATCAGTTTTATAACTATTCCGGCAGATTCATCGCCAGCGAATTCATAAACCCTGATTACCGCAAGCTCGCGGAATCTTTCGGCATAGAATATTTCAGAGTGGCTTCTGATGAGGATGCCGCGAGCGTATTTAAGACGGCGGATTTCAGAAATAATATAAATCTTGTCGAATTGATCCTGGACAAGGACGAGTTTCCCAACTATTCTTCAGGGAGATAGGGTGAGCACTTGAGGGAAAGCGAACTCTTCAGCAACCTGAACATTTTCTTCAGACGGTTTGACAGCGGTACCGCCGTGCGCACTATCAAAAAGCAGTTTCTTTCCAGCCTGAAGGGCATGAACAGCCTCGCCGGCATATGCGCTGAAATAGACTCCCTGAAAACCGTCTATGAGACGACCCTCAGGTTCCTCGAGAAAGAAGCAGCTGACAAAGGATACAAAAAAGTTCTTTTGGCTCTTCAGCGCGATCTGTACCAGGAGCTTGAATACATCCTTTCCTTTGAGCGGACGGATAACCGGCACCATTTCCTGGTGGTCATCCCGGTAGCTGACAGGCCGATCATGCTGAAAAACTGCCTCGGAAGCCTCATCGAACAGTGCAGGATCTTCCAGTACGGAGGGTTCACGATCAGCAGGCAGGGCACACCTGTTTACAATAAAGTAAGCGCCGTTATTATCGATGACAGCAAAGACGAGGGCAACATACGGAAGATAAAGGACATATGTTCGGAAACAGCAGCAGCCGGCATCCGGACAAACTATGTGGGACTTGACGAGCAGACTGAACTGCTCAGGCAGCTTCCTTCCGCATGCAGGGAACAACTCAGAGATCTCATCGGTGAAACCCGGGGGCCGGTGCCGCCTCACAAGGGCGCTTCCATCTCCAGAAACATAGCCTATCTTTACCTGCGCGTATTCCTGGACGAATTCAGGGAGAAAGCACTGATCTATTTTCTCGACAGCGATGAAGAATTCAGGATAAAGATTAAGCGCGGCAGCCGCGTAGAAGACATACACTTCATCAACTATTTTTACTGGCTGGACAACCTGTTTGCAGGACAGGACATCGAGGTTTTCACGGGTAAGGTGGTAGGAGACCCGCCCGTTTCTCCTTCAGTCATGATCAGTACGTTTCTGGAGGATATCGCCCTTTTTTTTGAAACCGTATCCGGTGCCGTACCGGATGGGAAATGCATCTTTCACGATCAGCACGCAAACGGTTCTTCGGCTGCGGAATATCATGACATGGTGAAGCTGTTCGGCTACTCGGGGGCATCTCACCCCAGGAAATACTCCTGCAGTCTGCAAGGGGCCCATTCGGTAACAGACTGCCTTGAGGATTTCTCAAAAAAGGCGCTGGGCTTTTTTTACGGGCTTCATCCCACGAGGACGCAGTTTTATCTACACAGGGATGATTTTACGGAGACTGAAAATGCAAGGACCGTCTATACAGGCAATTACGTCTTCAGAACAGAGGGGCTTCAACATTTCATCCCCTTTGCCAACCTGAAATTGCGGATGGCCGGACCTGCCCTGGGCCGCATCCTGAGAGAAAAACTGAAGCACAGATTCGTCTCTGCAAATCTGCCTCTGCTGCACAAGCGCACGAACCAGGCCGACTACAGCAATGAATTCAGAAGCGGCATCTCCGCACAGAGGAACTCTCTTGATCTGTCGCTGGAATTCAACAGGCAGTTCTGGGGAGATATCATGCTCTTCTCCATTGAAACACTTGCCGGCCTCGGGTACCCGGTTAAAAGATTGGGGCTTTCGGAAATATCAAAAACCGCATACCATGTCCAGGACAAAATCTGGACACTCTATAAGGATCGGCAGAATGAAATAGCGCTGAAAACAGCACGGATTGAAAATTATTTGTCTCACAAGAGTTTCTGGTGGAACAGAGATCCCGGGACTGAGCGCTCCGTGCAG
>JAOUFP010000265.1 GCA_029858145.1 Nitrospirota bacterium
CGGCGACCTTTCCCGCTCGCTCAGGGAAGATGTGCAGCGCGCGGCTGTCTGGAAGCGGCGGCTTCCCCGCATCTACAACCTCATCGCTTTTCCGCTCATCACCCGGCATCTCAAGAAAGTCCACTTCGGCCAGATCGTCCCGGTTGAAGACGTGGAACGCATCCTCGACCGCTTCAGCACAGTGGTGCGACTCCCCTGCGTCTGCAGGAAGGCATCTACCGGCAGGGAGCTGCGCTACTGTTTCGGCATCGGCATGGACCTGACTCCGGTGTACAGGGACATCCCCGACATGAGCAGTTTCGAGCGGCTGCCGGCTGCCGAAGCAAAGGCCTTCATCCGGCGCCTTGACAGCGAGGGCAAGTCGCACAGCATCTGGACGCTCGGGACGCCTTTCATCGGCGGCCTCTGCAACTGCGATCAGGACTGCATGGCTTTCCGCTTCGACCGTCAGATGAAGCTCGGCAAGGCGATGTGGAAGGCCGAATATGTCTCCTCCATCGCCCCCGGTCTCTGCACAGGCTGCAGGGAGTGCATGAAACGCTGCATCTTCGACAGTATTCGGTACGACCGGAAAGACGTGAAGTGCACGGTCGATCCCTACAGCTGCTATGGCTGCGGCGTCTGCCGCACGGTCTGCCAGTCCGGCGCGATCAGTCTCATAAAGAGGGACACATCCCATTTTTCTTGACGCTCAAGGGTTGATCATGTAGACTTTTCACATGCCAAGGATAGCGAGGGCAGTAGCGCCGGGATTCCCTCATCACATTGTCCAGAGGGGCAACAATCGGGGAGAGGTTTTCTTCAGCCCTGAAGACAGGGAAGTGTACCTTTACCTGCTGAAAAGCTATGCAGGGAAATGGAACACGTCCATCCTCGGCTATTGCCTCATGACCAATCACGTGCATCTCCTCGCAAAACCTTCTCTGGACGAATCTCTCCATAAGATGATGCAGGGGATAGCCCTCTGCTATACCCAGCATATAAACAGAAAATATCGCCGGACAGGGAGGCTCTGGGAAAGCAGATATCACTCCTGCATCGTTGATCAGGAAGCGTATCTCTGGGCGGTTGCCCGCTACATAGAGCAAAACCCGGTCCGCGCAGCGCTCGCTGAAAACCCGCAGGATTATCCATATTCCAGCGCCGGTGCCCATTGCGGCCTTGCCCGTGACCCTGTCCTCGGGGAAGACCTTTTCCCTGAAGCTCAGAGGAACGCTTACATCGCATTCGTAAACTCAGGCATTCCGGAGGAGCAGATGAAAGACATCCGGAAGAGTTTCCGGTCAGGACGGCCGCTGGGAAGCGGGAGATTTGTCGAGGAAATAGAGCGGAGGCTCCAAAAGAGACTATCTGCCTTTCCTGCCGGGAGACCGGGAAAAAAGAGCGATGCCACATAACAGAAAAACGGGATGTGTCCCTATTTATTATGAGTGAAAGAAGGATCTGGGGCACCATCGTCTGCCACCGCAGGGACGAATACGGAGAGATCATTGTTGCCGACGACGGCCCGGTGCGGTCGCTCTATTTCGGCGAAGGCGTTATGCAGAGCACCATCCGGCCCTGCCATCCCGGCAGCCTTGTCGAGGACTACAGCCAGGCGATGATGAGCGCGCTGCTGTTCAAGAATGATCCCCGGTCGGTCCTCCTGATCGGTCTTGGCGGCTGTTCACTGGTCCACTTCCTGCTGAAGGCGTTCCCCGGGTGCTTCATCGATGTCGTCGAGATCAGGCAGCAGGTGATCGAAGTGGCGCACGATTTCTTCCTCCTGCCGAAGGAGAACCCTCACCTGAAGATATTCCATGCAGCAGGCGAGGACTTCATCAGGCAGCAGGGCGAGGGGTGCAGGAACTACGACCTGATCTTTGTCGACGCCTTTGACGACGACGGCCCTGCAGCGGCCCTTTCCGAGAAGCCGTTTCTGAGGGCGTGCAGGCAGCGGCTGAATGAGGACGGCATATGCGCCGTCAATCTCTGGCACCGGCCGAAAGACAACTTCCCCGCCCTGTATGCCGCTGTGCAGGAGGCGTTTGACGGCAATACGCTGAAGATCCTTCCTTCCGAGGCCTTCTGGAATACCATCGCCTTCGGCTTTGCAAAACCGCTGCTGACCGCTGACCTTCTCTCATACCGCCAGACGGCCAGAGAGCTGCAGCAGGCATACAACGTCAATTTCCCCAAATACCTGAAGTACTTCTACTGGCAGAATTTCAGCTGACGAATACCGGCTCCCCATTATCCGGACTGCATGCCCCGGGGCAGAGTCAACAATTTGCTTCGGAAGGCGGCATGCGATAAAATAAAAAAAGACCGTATCACGTTTACCGCATAGTTGAGGAGCGGAAATGATTCATTTTTTGACCTTTACTGCAGCGGTGGGCGCGCGGCTGGGGGGGATAAACCGGCGTTTCGTGTGTCTTGCCATCGGCGTCCTCATATCAGTCAGCGCCTGCAGTTCTGCAGAACACGGTGTCGGCAGGTCCCATCATACGGGGCAGGGATTTCGCAACCTCCACACAACCGATGACAAGACCTTCTTTGATTTTGTGACATGGCAGTGGCAGCGGCTCTCGAAGAACATCCCTTCTCCGGAGGCGTACCATTTCCCAATAGCAGGAACAGATCCCGGATTCCTCAGGAGAGAACACCACAGCGCCGCCATCACCTGGATCGGCCACGCCACCCTCCTCCTTCAGTCAAACAGGCTGAATATCCTCACCGACCCGCATTTTTCAGAGCGCGCTTCCCCGGTGCAGTGGGCAGGACCGAAGCGGGCCGTGCCTCCCGGCATCCCGCTCGATGACCTCCCTGAGATCGATGTGGTGCTCATCTCCCATAACCATTACGACCACCTCGATGAGGAATCGGTGATGAAGCTCTTCTGGAGGCCGGGAGGGGACAGGACGGTCTTTATCGTTCCGTTGAAACTGAAGGAGTGGTTTACGCGGCGCGGCATTGAACGGGTGGTCGAACTCGACTGGTGGGATGAACATCGCACCGGCAAGGCAACGGTCATTGCGGTTCCGGTCCAGCACTGGAGCAAGCGAGGACTCTTCGACGGCTTCGAAACCCTCTGGGCGGGCTGGGTAATCCGGGTCGATGGCCGGCAGTACCTCATTGTCTGTGACGCCGGATATTCGCTGGAATATTCCGAAATCCGCCGCCGCCTCGGCCCCTCGGATCTTGCCGCACTGCCAATCGGCGCCTACGAGCCCCGGTGGTTCATGAAAAAGTATCATATGACTCCGGAAGAGGCTGTCCAGGCCCACATCGACGCGGGGGCAGGCACCTCGGTCGGCATCCACTGGGGCACCTTTGTCCTGACGGACGAGCCGCTCGACGAGCCTCCCGTGAGGCTCGGAAAAGCCCTGAAGGAAAAAGAGATTTCACCGGACCGTTTTCTTGTCCTTCAGCATGGAGAGACGATCATTTTTGATTCCGGCGGCATCCGGAGAATGGCAGGAACAGGGAATGCCGAAGCCGCGTCTGCTCATGTTCCCGCGATTCCCTGACTCAGACGTGCGGAAGCGGGCATCGGGTCAACGGATCTGTTGAAAAGAGGTCTTTGGGTAATTTTCACCATATAGTATGTAGCCATTTCCACAAGAGCCCAAAGCAGATTCGTTTAATTTCAAGGGGTTGCCTCTCACGCGGCCACCCTCAAAACATGGAACGCGAATTGCTTGAAAAATGCTATGGGAATCCTAGACTGGCTGAGGAATGCCTTCACACAAAAGAAAGAGGCCGGGCTTACCGGGAAGCCCCCCTCTGCGTCTGTCCGCCCGGCTTCCGGGACACAGGCTGCGGGCAGGGGTCCCGAGATGAAGCGGCCTCGTGCTGATTATCAAAAAACGTTCTATCCCATCAAGCGCCGTTTCGAGCGCTTCAGGGTGCAGGGCAGAGAGCTCTGCGCCAAAATTGTTATGACCGACATCATCGAACTCTCCAATATCAGCACCGGCGGTGCCTGCATCATAACCACCAGGGCGCTTCAGCCGGGCGAAAACGTTCTCCTGACGTTGCCGAAAGACAAGGTATCTTCCAAGCTCAAATGCACGATCATATGGGAGCGCGCGGGCGAAGAACCGTCCGGAGGCCGAGGCAGTACGCCTCTCCATAAGGCAGGGCTGAGGTTTTCCGATATGGACACAGGCACCCTGGTGCGCCTCAAGGATTTCATACGTGTCTCCGGCACCCCCGGCGATGAGCAACAGGCAGGCCATTTCCGGCCGGGACCGCTTCGGTTCAGCATATTCTCCGGCGAAAAGGCGATGCTCAATTATCCCTCCACATCTCCGGTCAAGACGATAAGCCAGGGAGGGATGCTCGTGGAGTCTGCCTCGGATCTCGAACCGGACCGGCAGTATCCTATGGCACTCTATCTCCCGCATAACGACCAGCCGATCAAGTTTCTGGGGCGCGTCGCCTCAAGGGTCCCCCGCGGCAAGGCCTTTGATATCGGTGTCCAGTTCCTGCAGATGAAGGAGGCTGATCAGTTTCGTCTGCGGTCTTTCATAGAAACCCTCACGGCAACGAATTAGCGGACGCGTCCGCAGTCTTCCGGCCAGCGGATATGGCCCTTCTTCTGCAAAGCCGCTCTGAGGAAGACGCATGATCACCGCCGGACATTACGGATCTCAAAGGCGATTTGCAGGGCCTTGAGCGCGCTCTTTTCCTTGTCCTTGATCTCGCACATGATGTCGAAGTCGACCCCGCCGGTTGC
>JAOUFP010000005.1 GCA_029858145.1 Nitrospirota bacterium
AAAATAACATTTTTTTATCTCTTCTTCCGTCAGACCCTTTCTCATTTTCTCGATGCTCTCGAATGACTTCGCCTTTTTTGAGTATTGAAGAAAGCTGTTGTATTCTTTCTCGTGGCAGGTCTTGCAGGCGATCGACCCGGCATATCCGGAAGAATTGTTTTTGGCCTCTGCCGGGCGTACATGAACGGTCAAGCCGGCAGAAACAAGCAGGGTCAGTGCGGGAACGCATACGGTTCTCAAAAAAAATGCTGAAACATAGTTCACGGTAATATCCTCGATAATGCCGTTTGGTGTCACATTATCTCTCATTTTCCGGAAAATTACAATGGACGTTTTGTTATACTTAATAAAGGAAACTGAAACAGGAGCCATGCTGCTTCGTTTCAGTGTAATCTGCACGTGTAAAGAGAGGTCGGGCTTATGGCATTTGTTTTAGCATTGGCGGGGAAGGGCGGCACAGGCAAGACCAGTATCGCGGGACTTGCGGTAAGATATCTTATGGAGAGGACGAAAAAGCCTGTGCTTGCTGTTGACGCTGACAGCAATGCTTGTCTGCATGAGGCATTGGGCGTTGAAGTGCATGCGACGATCGGACATCTCAGGGAAGAGTCTCTCCAGAGAATACGGAGCGGCGGCGAACGGCCGGGCGGGATGTCGATGGAGCAGCTTTTTGATTATCAGGTCCAGCAGTCGATAATCGAGGCGAAGGGTTTTGACCTGATGGTCATGGGAAGGCCGGAGGGACCCGGATGCTACTGCGCCGCAAATAATATTATCAGAAAGTATACGGATAAACTCTCCGAGACATATGCATATGTCGTGATCGACAACGAGGCCGGAATGGAGCATCTCAGCAGGAGGACCACTCACAAAGTCGACCTTCTTATAATCGTAAGTGATCCAACGGTGCGGGGGATAAGAACGGCGCAGAGGATAGCCGGGCTGGTGAAGGAGCTTGACCTTGAAATCGACAGACACGCCCTGGTGATCAACCGGGTTGCGGGAGAGGAAGGGCCTGAACTCAAAGGGTTTGCGAAAGAACTCGGGCTCGAGGTTGCGGGACTTGTGCCCCAGGACAGGCTGGTGTTCGAGAACGATCTCCAGGGGAAGGCTATTATCGAACTGCCTGCGGATTCCCCGGCCGTGAAAGCCGTGTATGACATTTTTGACAGCTTCAGGATAGGATGAAAAAGCCGTTCACATACTTATTTTTCTCAGGAAATCCGCGCTTTCTTCCGGAATCGAGGTGTTGATGTACATGCCTGACCCGAGTTCAAACCCTGCCACCTGGGTGATGCGGGGCACGATGCTGATATACCAGTGGAAATACTCGGAGTTGCATTCTTTGGGGTTTTCCGAACGAATGATGTAATTAAAGTCAGGATCGTCGAGGCCCGCATAAAATTTTCCGAGTATTGTTTTGAGGTTGTAGGCAAGATCATAGACTTCCTCTTCGAGTATGCTGCTGAACGTGGCGCAGTGGCGTTTCGGAAATATCCATGTGTGAAAGGGAGAAAGAGCCGCAAAGGGTACGAGGGTGACAAAGTGCTCGGTATTGAGAATGATCCTTCGCCCGTCAGAGAGTTCATCATCAAGACAGGAACACATGAGGCACCCTCCCGTGTTGTCGAAATAGCGTATGCCCTCTTCGATCCTGTGCCGCACCTGCAGCGGTGTCACCGGCGTTCCGATGATCTGTGAATGAGGATGTGTCAGCGATGTGCCGGCCCCTTCACCATAGTTTTTAAAGATGATGACATGCTCGATCCCGGGGTCCTCATAGATCGCATCAAACCTCTCCCTGTAGGTCCTGATGATGCTTGCGATGTCGTCAAGCGTCATGTCGGCCATGAACATGTTGTGGGTAGGCGATTCGATGATAACCTCGTGTTTTCCGAAACCGGTGATAATATGCCTGTCACCCTCGTTTTTTCTCTCCCGTTTCAGTTCCGGAGACAGCGCGGCAAATTTGTTCGGAGTGACCCTTAACTTCCAGCTGTCACCGTAGGGGATACGCATGATCTCATCAGGAGTCCTCTGTTCATTGCCCGGACAGAAAGGACAGGAATCGAGATATTCAGGGAGATTTTTTTTGTTCTTTATTTTCCTGAACTCTTCCGGTCTCCTGGCGCGCTCGGTCGCTATGATCACCCATTCCCGCGTTATCAGATTCAGTCGTAGTTCGGACATGCTGTAATCAGGATAGCATAAAGGCAGACGGAATCAAGAGTTAAGTGCGGTATTCGGCATTTATGCGGATATACTCTTCAGTCAGGTCGCAGGTGAGCACTTTTGACGATGCAGTCCCGGCGTGGAGATTTACGGTTATCTTTATGTTTTTTGCCTTCAGGGCCTCTGTCGCTTCCCTGTCTTTATTGTTCGCGAGACCGCCCTTCACCACCTTGATGTTGTTGAAGTAAATATCGGTCTTTTCTTCCCTGAACGCAACACCGGAATAACCGAGTGCTGCCATTATCCTTCCCCAGTTCGCGTCATTGCCGTATATGGCCGTCTTGACAAGGCTTGAATTGGCGATCGACAGGGCCGCCCTGGCCGCGTCCCGCTCGTTCCGGGTGCCCTTCACATACACTTCAACGAGTTTTGTCGCACCCTCGCCGTCTTTTACGACGAGTTTTGCGAGTCCATAGGCGAGATCATCAAGTGCTTTTTGGAAGGCGGGAAGCGATTCCGATTTCGCAGTGACAGGGGTGTTGCCGAGCAGCCCGTTTGCCATCATGAGGACAGTGTCATTCGTCGACATATCGCCGTCGATGGTTATCCGGTTGAAAGATTTATTGACCGCATTCTTCAAAACTTTGTTCAAAGTCTTTTGTTCGACCGCGATATCGGTGAGAATGTAGCAGAGCATGGTCGCCATATTCGGGGCGATCATGCCGGCTCCCTTGCAGATCCCCGAAATTGTTCCCGTAACGTTTCCGACCTTAATCTTTTTTATGACGATTTTTGGAAAGGTATCGGTCGTCATTATCGCCCCGGCAACGTCTTCAAGGGAAAAGTTCCCTACATTCTTTGTTAAAGCAGGAAGGGAGGGGAGTATTCGCTCCATCGGCATCGGTGTCCCGATAACGCCTGTAGAACAGGGGTAGATCAGGGCGGCGCTTATCTTGAGCTGCTTTGAGATATGGGAGATGATTTCATTCGCGTCCTTTGTCCCCTGCGCTCCGGTGCAGGCGTTTGCGTTCCCGCTGTTCACGACGATTACGCGTCCTTTGCCTGACTTGATTTTATTCATGCAGATCTTTACCGGCGCGGCTTTTACGGTGTTTGTGGTGAAGGTGCCGGCGATGTTCGCGTCGGCCTCTGAAATGATGAGCGCGATATCTTTTCTTCCGGGTTTTTTGATTGCTGCCCCGGCAGTCGAAAAAAGGAAGCCTTTCGGCCCTTTGCTCTTTGTTAATTTTGACATGGTATAAGATAATGGTCTAAAAAAAAAATTGCAATGATATTACCGGTGTGTACTTGCTTTTTTGGGCGTAAGGTATGAATTTCAGGGAAAAAATGTGCCCGCTTGACTAAGCTGCTGAAAAAAAGTAGAGTTGATAATAGAGTTGTTCAATTACCAGCCCGTTTATAAGGTATTGAAAATATGGCATTAAATCGTATCGAAAAAAGAGCGCATCCCCGCAGGGCATATTTTCACCTGATCAAATATATCCTGAATCCCGACACCCTTGACAAAATCTTCAGGGGATTTACCGTCAATATAAGTTCTTCCGGGTTGCGCCTTTACGTATTTAACAATCTGCTCAATGAAGGACAGGAGATAATTGTCATAAGCAGTCTCACGGGCTTTCAGTCCAGCCAAAAAGGAACAATCCGGTGGATTAATAAATTATATGATAATACCTATGAGATAGGATTGGAATTCACATGAAGTTGCCTTGCTGGTTCATGCTCCCTTGCAGGCACCGAATGCTTCTCTTTGGTAAGTGACTCTTTTGAAGGGATGCCGCGTAACTGTTCTGTTATTTTGTAAATTTCTCTTTACAGAGCAATTTATGAAACCCGTACATGAACGAATGTGCGGTAATTCTTCCCCACTGGAGTTTTTCATCTTTGAATGAATAGGACTTTACCACAGTTTCGTTTGAACCGTATATGATAATATCTCTGATAGCCCCTGTACCGTTTTCACAATTCATGGAAAAACTCATTTTTATCATTTCTCCTTTTTTATCTATGTTCCGGGTCCAGAAAGTTACAGTGGTCTTGTCATATCTGATGCTGTCAAGGTCGATATAATTTCTTTCTCCGGCTATTGATGATTCGACTTGCAGCCATTCGGAAGAATGAGCCGGGGGCGTCAGGATGAAAAAGCTGCCTAACGCGACATAAGTAAAAAGAAGTAGTTTTCTCATCTGTAGCATACCCTTTTTTCTCACCGGTTTCAGAATCTGCACCATTATAACAGATTCTGCAAGCGAGCAGGTCCGGATGCAATCCCTGATGATGAGGACTTTCGGTGATAGTGCGGCCTGCCGGGAAGTAGTACGGACGGATGAAAAGAAAGTAGCCCCTTTCGGGGCTTAGGGAAGAAAAAGGAGGAGATGCTTGGGCTTGATTCAGTTATATCATTTATCCTGCTGAATTAAAGTGACCTGAATCACAAAGTTCAATACTCTTTGCAAGTATAGAGAAGCAAGTGCCGCATACCCTCCGCAGCAGAGGGGTTGAAAATTAGATCAGTTGCAGACTCTCGTTGATAGAAGGCATACAGTTTCAGAGACTGCGGGTACTTTTTTTTAAAACAATTTTTTCCTCGTGGCAGGGCGATAGTCATTCATGCATGGGAAATACGCAGTTTTGATAAATATTACATCTGAGGTCTCCTCCGCCGGGTATTCACTGAAATTGTTCAAAAAACAAGTTGTTGCATTAATTGTCCCGATTGCTTACATTTTAATAAGAATATTTCACTTCACAGCCCATATCTCCAAGGGGCGCATCGGATTTTTAAAGAGGTGAACATAGAGAACGCCTCACATTGAAAGCAGGTAAAATGAAATGATTGAGAATGAGAATATCATGTTAAAAAATAAGATTGCCGAGTTGAAGGAGCGCTTAAATCAGATCTATTCCCAATCTGCTGTTGATGCCACCAGGAGCAAGGCGTTTGAAAGCGAGTTTTCCCTGTATTTAAAGGCCTGTGAACTCGCCCGAAACGAAAGAACGGAAGGTATGCGGCTCCAGCGGGATGTAACAAAATTTGGATTGGCTCTTCTGACTGTTGGCCTGACTTTTACGGTGTATGTGTTCAATGTCCACATTTTTCTGTCCACGCTTATTCTTTTGGGCTTCGGGTTCATTTCATGCGGATTTATGTATTTGCTCCTGGCCGGAGAACTGCAGATACAAAGGGCGGGAGAGTATTGTAATGAATTGGAAGCATATTTTAAAGACCATCGCTGGTCGGCAGAGATTTATGAAGCTCTTAATCTGGCGAGAATTCCATTATGGGAAGAATACAGAAGCAAATGGGATAAGGATATTTTTCTCAAAGGACCATATCGAAAAACAGCCGTCTATGCACCCTTTCGGATCGCGATAGCGTTGACAGATTTGCTGGCCCTTGCTTATCTTGTATACTCTTTTATTTCTCATGGTGCTGAACGATCCTGGAGCATACTGATAGGCATTTGTATGGTTTGGATTGCGGCTGTTACTGTCCAGATGCTTCTTGTAAATACAATTATCAATAAAGTTGACCGGAGGCCTGCGACAGCGGAAGAAACACCGAAGAAATATCAAAAGGAAGAGATCAGCTGGGAGCCCGGCACATGGGTAAATATACTCAGGCTCTTTTTGGGCCTGGACATAATCTTCCCTGAAGAAATGAGAAAATCAGCTGATCGGTAGAAAAAAAGGTTGTCGGAAATGCGGTCACGGCATTCTCCGGAGGCAGCGATGATTCTAAACCGCCAACGTAACCAGTTCCGCCTTCAGGGAATTATTCTGTACGCGAAGCAGGGCGACTGATACCGGCAGGGTAAAACGCTTCGGTCCGGCACTCCCCGGGTTGATGTAAAGTATGCCGTTTCTGTCTTCTATTGCAGGTTCGTGAGTGTGCCCGCTTATGACAGCACGAAATCCCGATACAGCGGGGTTCAGGTCAAGCCTGCCAAGGTCGTGAAGCACGTAAAGGAAAACCCCGCCAGTCTGCACGACCTCAGTGAACGCCAGTCTCCGGGCCCATCCGTCTCTGTCGGTATTGCCGCGGACAGCGACGACAGGGGCTAAGTTTTCCAGTGACGTAATCACCGCAGGCGTGCCGATATCACCGGCATGTATGATCATTGATACTCCGGCAAGGGCACTGACCGCCTCAGGCCTGAGAAGCCCGTGGGTGTCGGAGATGATCCCCACAAGGCAATCTTCCTGTTGCTGAAATGAGGTTTTTCTTCCGGGTATTGCCATATGGATTGCGGTATCGGACCGCGGATAATCCGGATAGTCTATGGAAAAAGGGCGACGGACTCGAGCCCTGTTGTTTCTCTGAGCCCCATCATGATATTCATGTTATGCACCGCCTGACCGGAGGCGCCTTTGACAAGGTTGTCGATGGCGGATACTATGATCAGAGTATTGGTACGGGGCACAACCTTCATCCCGATGTGGCAGAAATTTGTTCCCCTGACATTCTTTATATTCGGGAATATCCCTTCATCCAGTACTTCGACAAACGGTTCGTTTTTATAGAGCTTTTTGTACACCTGCAGGACTGAAGCGGTATCCGCTTTTTGGGAGATCTTCGCGTAAACAGTCGTAAGGATGCCTCTGTCAACGGGAAGCAGATGAGGGGTGAAGTTCACCCGTATCTTTTTGCCTGATGCAAGAGAGAGTTCCTGTTCGATTTCAGGGGTATGCCTGTGCGTCCCGATCCCGTAGGCCTTGAAGCCCTCGTTCACCTCGCAGAATGAAACCGCCACATCCGCCTTTCTGCCTGCGCCGCTGGTGCCGGATTTGGAATCGATGATGACGGAAGAGAGATCGATGAGCTTGTTTTTGACCGCCGGGAGCAAGGCAAGTATCGCGCTGGTCGGATAACAGCCGGGATTTGCGACGAGTTTTGCCTTTTTAATCCTGCTCCTGTTTATTTCCGGAAGTCCGAAAACTGCCTTCTTCAGGGTATTCGGGTACTTATGCGGCAGACCGTACCACTCCTGGTATACCTTCGGATCAGAGAGCCGGTAATCGGCGGAAAGGTCAATGACCGGCTTGTCATTTTCGAAAAAGAAGTTGACCGCCTCCTGAGAGGCCCCGTGAGGAAGCGCGAGAAAGAAAAGGTCCGCTTTTTTCAGGAGTGCAATTTTATTCATCGGTTCATACGAGAGGTTCTGGTATTTCTGCAGGTGCGGAAAGAGGGCGCTTACTTTTTTCCCTGCCGATTTTTCAGAAGTTACCGCGGTTATTTTTACCAGCGGATGGCCGGAGAGAATGCGCAGAAGTTCTACGCCGGTGTATCCGCTGCCGCCGCATATTGCCACCTTCAGCTGTTCATTATTCTTCGCCGTGTTCATAATCCCCTTTTTAAAGAAAAGAAAAGGCTCGTTTCAAGAACGAGCCCCATATCCGATATATATTGAGAGCTTCCGCTCCACGCTGCGAATTATCTCTTCGAGAACTGGAAGCGTTTCCTCGCGCCCTTGAGACCGTATTTCTTTCTTTCCGTCTCTCTCGGATCTCTTGTGAGAAACCCTTCTTTTTTAAGTTTGCCTTTCAGGTCGGCGTCCATCTTCACAAGGGCTCTTGCAATGCCGAGCCTTATGGCTCCCGCCTGGCCGGTCAGACCGCCGCCGTCCACTTTTACCGATATGTCATGCTTGCCAGTTGCCCCGATGAGTTCAATCGGCTGCCTGATTATCATGCGCAGGGTTTCTCTCGGGAAATAGGTGTCTACAGGTTTGGTGTTGACAATTATCTTGCCGCTTCCCGGAGCGACATCGACTCTTGCGATCGAAGACTTTCTTCTGCCTACAGCATTATATTTAATTTCAGCCATTGATACTCCTTTACTGTAAATTTTCAGGGGTCTGGGCCTGGTGCGGGTGTTCAGCTCCCCTGTATACTTTTAGTTTCTTTATCATTGTCCTGCCCAGCCTGTTTTTCGGGAGCATTCCCCACACGGCCTTTTCGATGATTGTTTCGGGCTTTTTTTCGAGCAGTTCTTTTGCTGTCTGCGCCTTAATGCCCCCGATATAACCGGAATGGTGATAATACACCTTGTCATTTACTTTGTTTCCGGTGAGTCTGACCTTGTCGGCATTAATGACAATTATGAAATCACCTGTGTCCACATTCGGGGTGAAGACAGGTTTGTTCTTGCCTCTCAGATAAGTGGCCACTTTTGTGGCGAGCTTACCAAGGACTGCATCCTTGGCGTCGACTACGTACCACTTGCGGTCAATATCACCTTTTTTTGCAAACTGGGTCTTCATTCTTCGCTTTTAACCTTCCTTTTTCATATTTTGGGAATTAGATAGAATAAATAAACACAGCGGAAATTGTCAATAATACGGGAGGAAATTTTACTGAATTTTCGAAAAGTCCGCCATCAGGGAAACGGACTCCCATATCTCTTTTAAAAGGGCCAGCCTGTTTGTCTTTATTTCTTCCTGCTTGTCCATTACCATGACCTTGTCGAAGAAGCTGTTGATATGGGGTGTTATCCGGGAAAATATCTGGAGTCCTTCAAAGAACTGCTCACTTTCAGTAAGAGGAATATATTCATCCCGGAGGGAAACGTAGGCGGAGTGAAGATTCTTTTCTTCTTCCTGGATGAACAGCCCTGGGTTCACGGAAGGGAGCGGTGTTTTGGGAGTGATATTGTTCACCCGCTTTACTGCCAGAAGGAAGTCCGGGAAGACCTTGTCTTTCCTGAATTTCCGTAACGCATCCAGTCGTGCGGTGATGAGTTTCGGCGGCAGGACGGAGGAGAGCGAAATTACGGACTTTATGAGATCCGGCTCATGGCCCATGGATGACAGAATAAATTCCATTCTCTGCTCCATGAAGCCGGTAATATTTTCGAAGGTCTTTTCCGCAGGGTGAATATTCCGCAGATTTGTCAGCGCATGGCCGAATATTTCCGTGAGAGTGAGGGCATAGCCCTTCTCGAGGATGATCGAAATAATGCCCATCGCCTGTCTCCGCAAGGCAAAAGGATCCTCGGAGCCGGTAGGAATAAGGCCGATGGAGAAGAATGAAGAGATATTGTCGATCCTGTCTGCCAGGCTCACGATCGCGCCGGTATCCGTCTTCGGCACCCTGTCTCCGTAATTCTTGGGCAGGTACTGCTCCTCGATCGCGGCGGCGACTTCGCTGTCTTCCCCGTCATGCGTCGCGTAATATTTCCCCATTATGCCCTGCAGTTCCGGAAATTCTCTTACCACCCCTGTGATCAGATCGGTTTTTGACAGCCGTGCGGCCCTCGACACCGTGTCCTTCAGGGAGGGCGATATTTTTTCCGCGAGAAAGTCCGCAATGGACATGATGCGCTCTGTTTTTTCATAAAGGCTTCCGAGTTTGTCATGGAAGGTCACTACCTTCAGGCTGTCGACCCTTTCTTCGAGGCGTTTTGCGGTATCTTCATGATAATAGAACTTCGCGTCGTCAAAACGTGCCTTTATGACACGTTCGGCTCCTATTCTTACGGTCTCTGCGTTTTCGGACTTTGTATTGCTTATGACGATGAAATGGTTTACAAGATTGCCGGTGCTGTCCTGCACCCCGAAATATTTCTGATGATCCTTCATGACCGTGATAAGGAGTTCTTTCGGGAGTCTGAGGTATTCTGCCCTGAAGCTGCAGAGGACCGGCACAGGATATTCGACGATATAGGTGACCATTTCCAACAATTCCTCGTCTATGATAGGCTGAAGAACAGGGTCGTCAAAAAGCGCCGCGATATTTTTCCGGATGCTGTTCTTTCTTTTTTCCTGATCAAGGACAACGAAATTGTTTTCGAGCTGGCGCATATATAAGTCGATGCTTTTTATCTGAAATGACGCAGGGGAGAGGAACCTGTGTCCCCTTGTCATATTGCCGCTCCTGATTGCGTCGAGTTCGAACTGAACGGATTCATTGTTGAACAGGGCCAGTATCCAGCTTATCGGCCGGGCAAAGTGAAGGCTGCCGTTGCCCCACCGCATTGATTTCGGGAAATGCAGGGAAAGGATGATCTTCTTCGCAATCTCGGGGAGTATTGTTTTCGTCTCCACGCCTTTTTCCTCAATAACCGCGGCGATATATTCCGCCTTGCCCTTCATCTTCACTTTCAGGTCAGAGACATCGACTCCGACGGACTGCGCGAATCCGGTCGCCGCCTTTGAGGGGTTGCCCTGCTCATCGAAGGCGACTTTCTTTGAAGGTCCGAAGATTTCTTTTGAGATATCCTTCTGGACCGCCTCAACTCCGCCTGCTATCAGCGCGAGCCTTCTCGGCGTGGCGTAGGCCTTTATATCCCCGTATCCGACCCTGTACTCGTCGAGCGTCTTTGCGGCTATCTCTTTCAGGTTCGAGATGGCCGAAGGCAAAAATCTCGCGGGGATCTCTTCGGTGCCGATTTCGACAAGGAAAGAACTTCCGGGCTCCGGTTCACGGTTTTGACGGCTGGCTGACTGTTTGCCGCTCATTATTGCTCCCTCAAAAGCGGGAACCCCAGCTCTTCACGCTGCCGGTAATATGCCTCCGCCGCGAGTTTCGCGAGGTTTCTTACCCGCGCGATATATTTTGTTCTCTCTGTTACCGATATCGCCCCGCGGGCTTCGAGGAGATTGAACAGGTGGGAACATTTCAGGCAGAATTCGTAGGAAGGGATAACGAGCCCTGCCTTGTTCATCCTGATCGATTCCTTCTCGCAGTCGTCAAAGTGACGTGCCAGCAACTCCGCGTTCGAATGGTCGAAATTATATTTTGACCCTTCCACCTCGGTCATATGGTGAATATCCCCGTACAGCAGGTCTTTGTTCCATTTCAGCTCATACACGTTTTCGACCCCCTGAATGTACATCGCAATCCTCTCAAGGCCATACGTCAACTCCAGCGTCACCGGTTTGAGATCGATTCCCCCCACCTGCTGAAAATAGGTGAACTGCGTGACCTCCATGCCGTCAAGCCAGACCTCCCATCCGAGCCCCCATGCCCCGAGGGTAGGGGATTCCCAGTCGTCCTCCACAAACCTGATATCGTGCCTTGTAGGGTCTATGCCGAGTGAAGAAAGGCTTTCAAGGTAGAGTTCCTGACTGTCCTCCGGCGAAGGCTTTATGATTACCTGGTACTGATAATAATGCTGGAGGCGGTTGGGGTTTTCTCCGTACCTGCCGTCAGTCGGTCTTCTGGATGGCTCGATATAGGCTGCCTTCCAGGGTTCCGGCCCGAGGACGCGCAGGAAGGTGGCGGGGTGGAAGGTGCCTGCCCCGACCTCTATATCATACGGCTGAAGCAGAACGCAGCCTTTTTTGGCCCAGAAATTCTGCAGAGATAAAATCAGATCCTGAAAATACAATGATGACCTCCAGCGTGTGAGAAAAAATCATAAATAAAGCATCCTGCTTTTGTCAATCGAGCGAAGTGCTCAACAGAAAACACCATGAAACTGAAACACGGCCCTAAAGAGAAATAGTACGCAATAAAGTCTTGCAAACGCTTTCTGTTAAGAGGGTATCAGGATGACGGGCTGGGGTCAATAAGAATGATGAAAAAGGGAAAAGCAAGCGGGGCCTTTTGACGCCATACATAGCCTCTTTCTCAAAAAAAACATATGGCTGTAGCAAAGGCCTTATGGCGTTTTTCCAATAGTCTCAACGCGTTGGCTCAGAGGCGCGGGCCCGTTTTACACGCTCCGCCGTGCTGGGATGCGTTGAGATGAAGTCAAGCGCGTGCTGCCCTTTCTCATATTTCTTTTCGAGCCTTTCCATGAGAGAAGCAAAGGCGGCAGGTGGATAATTTCTTTGCCTGAGAAGCCTGAATGCATAATCGTCAGCTTCGGCCTCGAACTCCCGGGAATATTTTGTCTGTGCCAGCAATGCCGGCAGGCCGGCTACGGCAGCACTGAGTGATGCCGCGTCGGCAGTGACCGTTGCAACTGCGACAGCAACCGCGGAGTTCTGCAGCACGCTCCTCATTGTATGGTGGAGTTCCACGTGTCCAATTTCGTGAGCCAGAACAGCCAGCACTTCTTCCCTGGATACCGCTGCTTTGACCATATCGTCCGTGATAACGATGGAACCCCCGGGCAGGGCAAAAGCATTGGGGCCGGTGAAATGCGAATCGCGGAATTCCAGACGATAAGAGGCCCTCAACGGCAAATTGCTGATAAGCCCTTCAAACCCCTCGCGGATCTTTTTTTGCCTGTCCTTGTCAAGGCTCGTTTGCCTGAACCATTTGTTGCTGTCCATCCAGGCCAATGCCTCGCGCCCCAATGCCTGTTCGGTTTCAATCGGTATTTTGGCGGCTAAATGTTCAGCCGCTGCCGGCAGCCCGTAAAAATATCCGGACAGCAGTATTGCTGCTATGACAGCCACACCGGCCAGTGCAACTCCCCATCGCTCCTCCAGCCAGGCTACAGGGCCTTCGGACCTGCTTTCCTGGGGCAGAGAGGCCAGAAAAGGGTGGTCGGCACATTGAAATTGTCCGCCGTCGGGCAGATTGATGAAGCGGTCTGCCCGGCCTATCCGGGGCGATACCAGCAGGCGGCGCGCGTAATACCTCCCGGAGAAGTCAGCCGCGGTGAGTGCTGCTTCCCGGCCTGTGAAAAGCAGTTCTGCCTGCGCCCCGACAGGATGACGTCCGTCATAGTAAATTCCATGAAGTGTAAATGCCCCGTCGCTCAAAGCGAAAGATCCATGTTGAAGAAGTCCCCCATTTCAGCCCCAGCCGCCTGCACGGCACTCGTTTCGGAGCCCTGGAAAGCGGTGAGTCCGCCTTCCTGAAGCACACGGAGGTTATCCACTCTGTATTTCAGGGTGCGCATTACCGCCCAGGGTATAAGAAGCCCTGCGGAGGCGATAATGGCGACTGCGTTCGCTATATAGAGTTTGGTCAACCCGCAGGCGGACAGCGTGGATGCAAAGCGCAGCGGCCCGAGCCGTGTGCTGTTCCAGACAAGGTTGCTGCTGTGCGCCTGAACGTACGCGTACGCCATGACATAGCCGAGGTAAATCGGCACCATGGAGAACAGAAACAAAATCTGAGGATTCTTTAAAAATGCGTATGTTGCGGTTGCCGCGATTGAGGTGACAAAAATAATGGCAATGAAGATCAGTCCGGCAGAAAAATACACCTTAAAGAACTGTCCGCCGGTGGCCGAAAACTCCCCTCTCTTGTTTCCATATGAAGTAAAACCGACGATGAAGTTTTTCAGTCGCCGTATCCACCATGGAAAAGTGAGGCCAAAGACACCGAACAGGACGGCTGCTGCCGGATATTTTCCATACCAATTAAAAATCCATCCGGCGACGATGGCGGGGATGAGCCCCCACGCGTAGATGGCTTTCAGCGCGCCGGTATATTTTCCGTCAAAACGGAAGGTCATATTGCGGAAGGCCGAGTAGCGGGCGTTGAACGCTGTTGAACGTACTATCACCCACGGCGCAAGGACTGTTCCCGCCGCCAGCACGAACGGCATCAACGAAGAGAAAAAATGGCTCGCCAGGTAATAGATCATAAAAGCCGTTGCCGCAATCACCCGGCCTTTCAGGATCGGAACAGGCTCTCCCAGATACTGTAAGGGCGTCCCGTCCAGCGTGGTGTTGGAGTAAAAGTAGCGCTTCTTGCGGACCTTCGCCCAGGCCGAAAAGATGCCCAAGGTGAGGAGCGTCAGACACAGATTCACGACCCATACCCGGAAGTACTCCCGGCCGGAACCGGTGAACACGAGAGCCAGTTCACCCGGCTGGCCCGGACCGGGGTGATCCTGCTTTTCATGCGTTTCAGAAGCAGGGGGCAAAATATTATTTTCCCTGTTGTCGGCCTTCATTTCATGTCCGCACGCGCATCTGACGAGATGGTCTTTATTGAGCGAACTGCACACAGGACACTTCCAGTCCATTAAGGTTCTCCTGTCTGTTGAATCTGAAAATAATTGTACCATATAACTCCAAATCTCCTGTGCGTGCCGCCACCCGGGCAAAAACCGGAGACGTTTCATCCATGGGGATGCTTTTGGCAGGAGTTTGCCCGCTCCTCTCCCGGGAGGAGTCCGTCAGGAGGCCATGGAGGGGTCAACCCAAAAAAAAATGCATCTATGCCACTAAGGATAAAAAGGTATCGCAGTCCCCTGGTCAATGAATGCACGAAAAGGGAAAAAGACAAGGGGTATTTTGATGCCACACATATCACCTGCTGTTATGGTGTCTGAAAGCGGAAATAATTGGTGGCGGGTATCTCATCCAGGTCGCAAGAGCCGCCAGGAGGCATACCCTCCGCGTTGCCCGGAATCAGGGAGAACGCCCAGCGTGTGACCTGCGGCCTGCCGGAAATGCTGTACCTCGCCCGAATGGTCCAGAAGTACCTGGAATGCGGTTTCAGGGGATACTCAAGCCTGTGACTGGAAGCGGTAATGCCGATGCGGTCGTAGACGAGCCGTTCCGGAAAATCACGGGGAGCCTCCCATATTTTCAGATCATATGACACGTCGCTGATCCGGCGAAGCAATGATTCATTTTCCGGTGTCAGATCGCGCGGCCGCGGAAAAGGCTCCCACTGAAGGAGGGGCTGCGCGGAATCCACATCCGTATAAAGCAGATGTATCCCGGGTGCATTATGGCGGATGGAATACCAAAGTGAAGTATACTTCTGCTTCGGGTAGAGCGGGTAGAACCAGCAGGCGCCATATTCAGGCTGGCCGGGAAAGGCCCAGAGCCCGGTTGCGAAGGGAAAGCTCGTCACGAGGAACAACTCGTCAATAACGCGTTCGGCCAGAGCCGCCTGTGCCTGCCCGAACCCGCGCGCCAGTTCACGGGAACCGTCTGCAAACCACTCATCGTAAGGAAGCTCCTGGCTTACATAGTGAAAATCGCGTCCATAGCGTTTTTCAGAGGTCTTCGTGTCCACCAGCTGAATATCGGCATTCATATAGAAGCGTATGTATGGCCGTTTGCCCTCACCCCCCTGAAAGCCCGCTTCTGTAACGCGTATCTCCGCAACGGTGTCGAATCCTCTGCCGGCCAGGGCTTCGTATGATTCTTTTGCGGCGGGTTTCCCAGAAACTCCCTTTGTAATGCCGTACTGCCTGAATTCAGGACGGGACATGCTGACGGCATAGATCGCATCAGCCAGACCGCTGCTGAGATCCATCTCTTTCAGAACGTTGTTTATCTGCTGCTCGATCTGCTGCGCGGTCTTTGACGGCACGGCCTGGACTGCTCCGGCAACCCCGCCAACGGCTGCCCCCACCATAGTGAATATGAGGGTCGCAATCGCAGTTGCCGCCGCCGCATAGGGACCACCGCCGCCGGAACTCCTTGCGCCCTCTGATAAACCGTACAGCAGCCCTTCCAATGAAGCAATCGTGCCGCCCTTCGCCGTTCCTGCCACCCAGCCCCTCGCGAAGGTATGGAACTCGCCTCGAGGAGAGGACGGCAGCGCCATTATGTATATGCGTCCCAGTTGTTCACGCGTTTCCGGCGAGGGTGGTTTTGGCATCGATGCGCAGCCGCCGTTAAGCAGCGTGGCAATGAGGAGCATTGCCAGCCATTTTGATCCGCGAGGGAAAAAATCAGCGGGTCTTTGGTTCATATGTATGGCCTGCAGCCAGGAATAGCAACTGGGTGAGCCGCGGAAATGGGGGAGGGCGGCGCGCAGCTGGCTTTGCCTGTACTGTTACGTCGGGTTATTTTCTTGTGCACCGGCAAGTAACGCCTTCTTTTTCCTGTTATGTTCGTACCGCAGCTGCAATATTTCCACAAAGAGCGCAAACCCCATAGGCAGGTATATATATGCCTTAGGAACTTCTTTGTGCATGCCTTCCATGAAAATAGTAATTCCGATCGTTATGAGGAAAGAGAGAGCCAGTATTTTCAGTGACGGGCGCTGCATGATAAAGGCCCCGATCGGCCTTGAAAAAATGAGAATCGCCACAAAGGATACGATGACAGACGTTATGATTATCCAGATCTGGTCAGTCAGGCCTATGGCCGTTATAACGGAGTCTATCGAAAAAACGATGTCCAGCAGCACAATCTGTGAAATAACGCCGAAAAAAGTCTTGTATCCGCCGGCAGGGGAGGAATGCTGTTCTTCAGTCAATTCAATTGTAAGATGGATTTCCGTTACCGCCTTCCATAATAGAAATAGCCCGCCCGCGAGAAGTATGATGTCCCGTATCGAGAAGGTAAAGATAATGTTGTTTGTCAGGTTGGCGAGTTTCAGCAGGATGAAAAGCATCAGAATCCGTGCGATCATGGCAACAGCCAGGCCCAGTACGCGTGCCCTGTTTTTTTGCGCGTCCGGCAGCCTTTCGATAAATATGGAGATGACAAGGATGTTGTCAACCCCGAGAACCAACTCCAATCCGATGAGGAGTGATAATAAAGCGATTGCATCCGTCATGGTCGATACTGTTCAGAGCTGCAAGCCTGCTGAAAAAATCCGGATTCAGCCGGCTTGTCTTTTTTGATGTTGCTCTTTCCTTTCCTGTATTTCTTTGCGATTTTTCGCTGCATCTTTCATTTTATCAATAAAAATGAATGGCGATAGTATAATTCTTTCGCGACTTTTTTCAACAGCATTATCGATTGTCATCAGCGGCGCGTTTCACGCTGACCGCAGGGGCGGACTGACAGAGCTTGATATTGTCACGAACATGGCACAGAAGCCGAAGCAGCTGTAAGCCGGAAATTTTCATCAGAGTGTAAAATTCTGCAGGCGGCTTATAGACCCTTACGAGCTTTTTCCGCGCATTCCGGACAATAACTGTGGGAGAATTCAGCCTCGGAGCGGTCTCTTATATATAATTCCAGTTGCTCCCATTCCCCCTCGTGGTTTCGTATCTTTTTGCATACGGAACATATCGGGAGTACCCCTCTTAAGAGCTTTATCTCACGTGTCGATGCCTCCAGTTGAGCGTATAGTTTTCTCTGCTCTTGCTCCTCTATTTTCATCCGTAAAAGATGATGGAGAAGCATCCATAAACCAGTAATCATAATGGTCCTGTTGAGAACTACAAGCTCTATGTGCAACCCCGACGGGGAAATAAATATTCCCGATATTAATAATATGGTAGTAACAGCGGTTGAGATAATCAACTGTCTGCGGGGCGCCTTGGACAGAAGTATCGGAACTGCCAAATATGCCACCCATACGGTGAATCCCAGGGCAGTGATAATGTCCAAATAAAATATCGCAAGTTTTATGCCGTAGCCGAATACATACTTCATAATTCAATTCTCTAATGAAGAACTTCAGCTGTCAACCTGTTCAGCAGCGCCCAATGCCCGGTCTCGCACCTATCGGTTATTCAGTATTTTCAACGCTTCTTCTTTTGTTGATGTTTCTTTCGTTGTACCATTTCCCGTTCTTTCACGAGGGGCACAGTCTTCTTACACAAGCCCCTTGGCGATTCATTTTTGTTTATTTTATAATTAATAAAATGGGTTATAATTAAAAATATAGGCTGCCAAACTATCAGGAGGTGCATTATGAATAGTTTCAGGCTATGTTATGAGAGGTTCTGTCTTCTCCTCACCGGTTTTATCCTGTTGGCGATTTCCCCTGTTCTGGCTGCGGAAGCACCGCGATATACGATCGCCGTGATCCCGCTGGTGCCTCCGGTCACCACACACGCCAAATGGGCGCCCTTTGTGGAGCGGGTCGGTCGCGAGACCGGGCTGGAGCTTGAGCTGAAGCTTTACGAAACCATGGACAAATTCGAAAATGACATCTATCACGGCATACCCGACTTTGTTTTTCTCCATTCCGTGCAGGCGGTTGCCGCGAAGAGGGCTCAGAATTATATTCCATTGGTGCGGAACAGCAAGCTTGTGTCCGGAGCGTTCGTGGTCCGCAAGGACTCGCCGATCAAAACGGTCCAGGACCTGGAGGGCAAGACAGTGGCCCTGGTGGGTGAAAAGAACCTCTGCCGCACATTGCTTGACCATGAACTGCGCGAGGAACTGCATGTTTCCACTGAAGTGGTTTATTCGGGGACAGCCGCCAACATGCTGAAGTACGTTATCTTGTCCAAAGCTGACGCAGGCGGCGCACTGGACGCGAGCATTGATAGGCTGCCGCAGGATCTGCTCGACCAGGTCCGGGTCATCTATAACACGAAAAAGATCGCTCCCCCTGCCCTGGTTGCCCATCCCCGTGTGCCGGAGAAGGTCCGGGATTCCGTGGCAGATGCGGTAGTAAGGATGGTATCTGACAGTGAGGCACTTTTGATCATGAGAGAGATTCTGCTTGACTCGCCGGTCCGGGCCGACTATGAGCGCGACTACGGGGCGCTCGAAAAGATGAACATCGAGCGGTACTTTGGCCCGGTCAATTGATGGCGTTTCTCCCGAAAAGGCTCTTTTTTCAGTTTGTGCTGCTCCTGTCGTTGATCCTCGTTGCCACGATCGTGTCCTATGGCTGGATCGCGAGCAGGAAGCAGGTGACGGTCACCCGGCAGGTAATTCGCACGAACGCAGGGGTAGTGGCCCGGGGCCTCGCAGAAAGTTCGGCCCATTACCTGATCATCAGGGATTACGCCAGCCTCGGCGCTTTCCTGGTGCGCGTGGCTGAACTCCCGAACGTCAGAAGGATCACGGTTTACGAGCCCGACGGAATGGTTGTGGCCGAGGCGGTCCGCGAGGACGATCGGGCGGTTGAGGTTACGAAACCGCGCATTGAAGCCCTGCCTGCGTCGCCTGTTCCCGCGATCTCGGAGCACGGCGAGGAACTCATGGTCTGGCATCCGGTCGCAACCTACAATCTCATCGGGTGGGTCCGGCTCTCCTATGGACTCGAAGCCGTGACTGAGTTGCGCCATGCAATCTGGACGTTTACCGTACTGCTTCTTTCCGTATGGGTTCCTTTGGGTATCCTTCTCCTGTCACTGGTCGTACGGAAGCCCGTGAACGAGATAGGCCGTCTCTCGGCATTCGCGAGAAGGTTGAGCTCGGTGAGGGGTGAACAGATAGGCGGCAAGAGCCCCAGCGAGGAGCTGTCTGTCCTGCAAACGTCGCTGAACACGGCTTCCCGTGAACTGCATGACCGGGAACAACAGCTCATCGCCGAGCGTGAGGAAATCCGCCTCAACGAAGAGCGCTTCGAGGCACTCTATCAGCTCAACCGCATGGCGGACGATCCGGAAGACGTCATTGCCGAGTTCGCCCTGGAAGCGGGTGTGCGGCTGACCAGGAGCGCGGGCGGGTACCTTCACTTTTTCCACGAAGACGAAGAAACCATCAGTCTCTACCGTTGGTCGAAAGAGGTGCTGAAGTTCTGCGCGGCGACCTATGAAAGTCATTACCCGCTCGCCTCGGCAGGAGTATGGGCGGACAGTCTCAGGTCTCGCGCACCCGTGAGCCATAATGATTTCGCGGCTCTGGAAGGGAAAAAG
>JAOUFP010000267.1 GCA_029858145.1 Nitrospirota bacterium
TGCTGGCTCAGCAGAAATCGGCGTGCCGGTATCGAAACATCATACCTGCCAGCCAAAGAGGCCCCGATTATGAGGAAGGCGTTGCAATAGAGATAATGAAACGACGGATTCCGGGGCAGAAAATCTCCTTCTCCGGTGAGAAAAAGTCTTTTAATATGGGTGAGGGTGCGATTGGCCGCAGCAGGCTGGCCCATTTCCATGAATGCCCATGGGGCCTTGTAAAAACCGTTTACCCTGGCATCCGGAAGTCCCCGCCAGCTCCCATCCGGATTTTGATTCTCCACCAGCCAGTCGCTACCTCTTTGAGCGTGCTCCATGATGTCCTGGATAACCATTTCTTTGAATCTCCTTTTCAGATTTTCTCCTGAGTGGCCTTAACGTCACCCCAATGCCGCTTCTGGCGGCTGCAAACCGTGGAACTGCAGCGCCGTAAAGTCAGGCGAGTGACTTCTAAAATGTTACCCCGCGTCCGCCGTAAGATCCACGGGATATTTGGCGGTCAGCATATATTTCTCCTGCGGTCAAGTGAGGCCTTGAGGATGCGCAGGTAATCAGTCCTATGCCCGCTCTGTCTGATTCCCATGTTCCCCGCGTGAATTCTTCTCCGCATCACAACCTCAGGCAGCATAAGACTTTTCAGCCCAAGCTCTGCTGCCCGCAAATACCATTCAATGAAGTCTCCGAGCTGAAATTGTTCATTGAAAGCGCCTGCCCTGGAAAAGGATTGCCTCCTGATAAGAAGAGTTCCTTTGGAATAACCGGGCATAACGCCTACCGTATCCTGTTGCTTATTCAGTTCCGGGCTATAGAACTGCTCGATCTGCCCGAATACCATGTCTATTTCTGGATCATCCATTGCGCTCATCTGGTGTTCCAGTTTCTTTGGCGTCCAGATATCGTCTGCATCCAGAAATGACAGAAAGCCTCCGCTTGACATGGATATGCCTTTGTTCAAGGCCGCGGCAAGGCCTGCATTCGGCTGACAAAAATATTTGACGGAGTTGGTATAATGCCCCGCCACCGCGGCACTGCCGTCCGTCGAGCCGTCGTCAACTACGATGATTTCAGTGTGGGAGCAGGTCTGCGCCAGGACGCTTTCGATCGCCTCTGCAAGATAGCGCTCGTAGTTGTAAACCGGTATGATCGCGCTTACCAGGGGAGGAGTCATGCAGTTAACATTTCTCCTTGTTCTTATGAGGATGACCGGGATGGTCTGTTGCGAAATCAGAAATTCTGGGCAATTGCTCAATCTGTCCTTTGCCTTGCTGACGGCGGCGATCCAGCGAGTACCTGAGCATCTTTAAAGCAAAGTTGAGGCCTGTTTCTGTATCGTTCGTTATATTGTGATTGTGCCTCCGATAATAATAGACGACTTCCTTATGCACTACCATGGGGACTTGTCTTTCCTTGGCCCTCATGAACCAGTCCCAGTCCTCGCAGTAACCCAGTGATTCATCAAGGAGCCCCACTTTTTCAAATACAGATCTTCTGAAGAGGGCGCTTCCTAAATGCATATTCATTACGGGGCCCTCCCATTCTTTGAATGTGTGCTTGCCGCCTTCCGCGCCGGTGAGCTGCATCCGTTGCAAGAGACCCAAAACAATCTCCAGAGACGGATCTTTTTCGAAATATCCAAGCTGCAGGCGGAGTTTGTCCTTACTCCATACATCATCCACATCCAGAAACCCGATTACATCACCTGAAGCCAGCCTGAGTCCCTTGTTTCGGGCAGCCGCAGGTCCGCTGTTTGCCTGGTAAACGTAGCGGACATTTCCCTGTAAGCCGGCAACGATCTTTGCTGTGCTGTCGGTAGAGCCGTCATCGACAATGATAATCTCGAGGGGAATGTGCTTTTGCCGGTGAACACTTTCAACCGCTTCAGCCAGAAAATTTTCACCGTTATAAACGGGGATGATGACGCTCATATGGTATTTCTTAAAATTCATGACTCGTTTCTCTCCTTCAGAATTGCAGGATCGGCTCAAAGCCCTTTAAGCGCTTTCCGCCGGACAGTGCGATTGACTGTTTAATGTATGTCTGCGGCATGCATTTCACCTCAGACCAGATAACTGTTCCTCACTCACCCGACGCCTGATGGATCGCGTCAAGCCAGACGACCATTTCAGCGGTGATGCCGTTATGAGGGGCTTTCGTGCCGGGAAAGTTCCAGTATCCCCTCTTTGTCTGTGCCGCGATGATACTGTCGCCGATACGGACGGCCATTTCCCTGTATTTCTTTTCTCCGGTGATTTTATAGAGAAGAGAGGCAGCCCATCCGACTTTCCCCGCGGCAAGCAGGCCGAAGAGGTAGGCGTTCGCATTTTCGGCAAAGCTCATGTATTCCCTTGAAAGCTGAAGCCATTCATTTTCACCGGTGGCCTGATAGAGGCTCGCAAGAAAGGCGCCGGCAGCCCCGGGCTGGAAAAAATTCTGGTAACCCGCCGCATCCCTGGAAACAACATAGCGTATTTCACTGTCAGCCGTGATATGCAGACCCTTCGCCCTGCTGTAAACCGTGTAAAATTTTTCGGGAAAACAGGGCTGGCAGTTCATGACCATTTTCAGCCATCCGCCAACTGATCTGGCAACGCCGATTCTGCCTGTGTACAACGCGGCAAGGCCGCAAAAGCTGACATAAATAACGTCCTGCTCAGTTTCAGCATCGCGCTCCGTTGAGTCGGAAAAGAAGCCGCCGCTATCGGGATCACGGAAGCCCATCAGGAATTCCATCCCCCTTTGAGAGAGACCGAATTCGCCGAGGCGGTGCGCACCTATGGTTATCCATGCGTTAGGATAGGTGTAGCGGAAATCTCCGGTGCTCTGAGTCCTCGGACCAAAGTCTCCTTCAGGGGTAATGCCATGGGACAGAATCCACTGGCAAAGCCTTGCGGCTGTTCTTGTGTGGCCGCAGACTGAGAAGGCAGACAGCGCTTTGTAATATTCTTCAAGCCCCAGTTCGGGGTTGCCGAAGCCTCCGTCAGGGCGGCACATATTCAGGAGGTGCGCGCAGCCTTTTTCTCTGGCATCTCGAAATCGGTGCGTGCCGTTTCGTCTCCTCATCACCTCAGCAATCTTCCACATTTCCCTTCCCCTTTTCTTTCACCATGTTGGATCAGTCAGTTATTTGAAAGGCGAATATCGGGTGCCGGCAAATTATATTAGGCGAATCAATCATGCTCTTTACGACTGATAGTTCGGTTTGATTTGGCAGGAGGGGCATACATTCCCAACCTGTACGCGGCGTATATTCCACACGTCTATCGCTTTGCAGAGGACGGCATCTGCTTTCCCCACTTTGCCAAATTGCCGGAAATGGCCCGCACCGGGCTTTTCGTCCACCCTGATTCGGGGAACGGGACATTCCGCAGACCGGTAGACCAGACCTTTCAGTTGATGGACGCGGCCGTCTGCAAGCAGGACCGAATCCCTGTTGCCAAACGGGTCAAGGCACCCGCACGGCACCGACATTTCAGCCACATGGTTGACCGTGATTCTGTTTTGGGTAAGTCCAACGCAAAGGATATACCCTCCTGAATGGACGATTTTTCCGATCGGGCTTTCCTGAGCCCACACCCCGACCTGATGATGGTTTTTGCACCATTCCCCGGCCTTTGGGCCGATGGCAGCAACCGCGTGTGTTCCATGGATACTGCGGACCGCGTCGGGCCTTCGCCACAGCGCATCGGCGATGGCGCCATTGGTGGTAGGGGTAGTCGCCGGGTTGTATAGCCGGGCCTTTCTGTGATTAAAAGAAGGCATCACGAGGGTCCCTTCCCGTCCGATTACCGTCAGAAGCGCATCTACTACAGCATCGGCTCCTCCAAGGACATGCCCTATCCTGGAGAGGGAACTGTGCACCATAACGTCCATGCCGGGCTGAAGACCAAGTGCCCTCAGATCGTACGCCAACTGTTCCCTGCTCATTATGGTGGCAGGGTTGATTAACTGAACATATCCGAGTTCAGCATGAATGCTGAAGTAGTCTGTTACGGCTTCAGGATTCACGGCTTTCCGGTATTCACATTCAAGGATTCTGGTGACATCAGCTATGCTTCGGTTGCCGTCAGCCCAATACAAAGCCCAGGGCCTCACCTGATTCTCCAGGATTGTCAGTCGTTTCCGCGTATCGGCACATACGTTGTGCAGATCGGGGACAAAGGGGGCGGTGCGCCTGGGGATAAATGCCGCTTTGTCGATCTTTGGCCTGAATGCTCTCAGTACAGTGGAAGGCCGCACCAGTTTTGATAAGATGGTCCGGCGCTGCCGCCTGTCCCGAAGCTTGCGTAACCCGGCAAGTAGGGTCGACGTCAGATCCCGGGGCTTTTTCTGAGATGGATTGTTATGACTCACATCCTGTCTTTCAGTATTCAGTGCTTCTGCCGCTTCCTCGAAACGGTGTCTGCAATCTTCGAGATGTTCCAGGATCTCCCGACGCCTGCCACCCCACATCCAGCGTTGCAGGTGTTTCATCGATAGAGAATGCTGTTCACGCCAGTACCGGACTTGTTCGGGAGAAGGCCTTCCATTGCGGCTACGCATGGTATCCAGGATAAGGTCTGTTTCAGCAGTAGCGAGCTGAGTCAATTCTTCATTGCCGGCATTTGCGAGGAAATAGAGATAGCCTGCGGCGCCTGCGGCTGATAGGGCCAAGCCTTCAGTGCTCAAGGTATT
>JAOUFP010000268.1 GCA_029858145.1 Nitrospirota bacterium
AAGAATCACTGGAATGGTATAATTGCCTTAGAGCTGCAGAGGATGGCCTTTTGGGCTATTCTCTCAAGTGGGGTTTACCTTTGGAGAAAATGTTAGAAAAAGATTTTAAGCCTGCATCACAAAAGCTACGCTCATTCAATTGGCGTATTACTGCTATCGTAGATGAATTAGTTAGAATTGATATTTCCCTAAATGAGTCTTATAAGAGAACTGCAAAACTATTAAGTATAGCCTTCCCTCATCTGTACAAGGATACAGACCACAATCTGATAAGACAACGATACGCCTACCATAAGCAGGCAAAGCCTAAGTAATTAGCTCAAAAAAAATAATTCGGCAGTTTCCCGAAAACCCCTATTTCTCAATCTTCTCAACTTCTCTGAATACGTTTAAGCTAGATCATAGTTTAATTTCATTCAAGGAGAAGAAGCGTGAAAAAGAAGATTGAACAGGAAGAACCCCTCATCATTGAAGACTCAATTCTTGCAGGTATCCTTATCGCAAAAGGACATAAAGTTTTGCCAGAGCTTGATGTTCAGCAACGTGTTCAATATTGCGTTTATGGTGATGTCAAAAAGAGCTTGAAGGAAATCTACGACAATTCCCTTATCGGGAGTCTATCAGCGCTCACGGGTATTAAGTCTGCCCGCCAGATGATTTTCACACTTCGCCGGGGAGTGAGGGGGTAGAAACGGCTATGGCGAAAAGACGGGGAAACAAAGTTACCTCTTTTTCTGCACTCCCCTGGGAAATGCTGAATAGTCCTGCTTATATAGAATTGCCTTATTCAGCAGCAAAAGCCCTGCCTTATTTCATAGGAAAAGTAAAAGGGAAGCTCGATGACCCGGAACGCTTCAAAACAGAATTTTCATTCTCATACAAGGAAGGCAATAGATATGGATTTGCCCCCGGAACCTTCTCTAAAGTCATTCAAGCCTTAGTTTCTCATGGCTTGATTGATCCTATCGACAAGGGGGGGATGAGAAGTGATTGCAAAAGCTTTAATAAATTCAGCCTGTCATTAAGATGGAAGAATTACGGCAAGCCTGAATTTGAAATGCTGAACTGGAAATGCTTTACCCCAAGAATAAGACCAAAGGCGACTTCAAAAAAGGAAACGTACAGATTCAAAAAAGAAAATGAAAAGGCGGAAAAAACCGTAACCGCTTCAAGAAATGAAGCTGTAGGGGTATTTTCATCGTGAAAAACTTTTCCCTTTTTGAAGAGGTATCTATATATAGCCAGTCTCTTATTGTTTGCGGTAATGCTCTCACGGGAGATTCTTAGGAAGATGCAGGCTACTTTCAATAAAGAGGACTGGAAGACCCGAAAGGCATATTTAGGGCATACCTCAGAAGCAGCCTTTGAGCAGTATTGTAGGAAAGAGGGTATTCAGTTTGAGCATTTTGGCCAGAAGAGTGAAAGCTCGCTTGATTACAAAACTCTTTCCATATATCTCAGAACGAGACCTGATTACATCTGTCAAAGAGGTAGTGAAACTTTCTTCGTTGAGGTTAAAGGCGTTGGCAGGGATGGCATTCTGAAGATCAAGCTTGAGAGCATCATAGGTGCGCCTTACTGGGCAACGCTGCTGCCATTGAAAATATTTGTTTATGATTCTGCCAGAAAGAAATGTAGCCTGTGCTCTTTTGACCACCTCAAACGGAAACTCACCATACGAGAACCAGAAAGATTTGAGAGTGACAGAAAACTATATTTCCCTATAGCAATATCTGAATTTGCATGGGTGACGATATGAAAGCCATGCAATTACAAGGGATATTAAATCCAGTGCGTCTCTGTAGAGCCTTGAAAATGAATGATCTACAAAGGCATGTGCCCGCCTTGTGCCCGAAATGAATAAGAATATCTCACATAAGGACAGACCGGCAAAGAGGCTTTATGACCTCAAAGAGGCAAGCCTTTATATGGGCCGGACTGTCTGTGCCCTGAGAGAAATGATATGGGCCGGGAAACTGCCGGTTATAAGAGACGGTCGCCGGGTGCTCCTTGATATATACGATCTTGACAGATGGATTGAGCAGAATAAGACAACATACACTTATTGATTAATAGTTGACAATGGCAACCTAATGTGTTACGATTTGATTCATGAAAGCTGATGAACTCATTCAATGGAGACAATCCCGGAATCTTACCCTTGAAGAATTAGGTCAAGCTCTTGGAGTAACAAAGGGCTGCCTTTCACGATGGGAAGCCGGGGAAAGAAAGATTCCGCCATTCCTGCATCTTGCCCTGAGATGTCTGGAATTAGAAGGAGGTGAATTGAAGAAGAGGAAGCCAAACGAGTATCAGGTTACTGAAGAGAAGATATTTTTGAGTGAAAGGAAGGCTTCTTACAGGGCAATGAAAAAGAAAATGAAAAAGGAAGGAGTTTAAGAAAGTATGGGCATGATCTATTTAAGAGGGAAGACCTTCTGGGTAAAGTATTACCGTAATGGTATACCTTACCGGGAATCTTCTCATTCTGACAAAGAGTCTGAAGCAAAGCGTCTCTTAAAGATCAGAGAGGGTCAATGCGAATCAGGAACCTTCAACGGATTGAAAGTTGAGAAGATACGCTTTGAAGAGCTGAAAGAGGACATTCAAAATGATTATAAGCTGAATGGCCGTAAATCCCTTGAACGGCTTGAAAACAGTCTGCAGCACCTTAAAGGCTATTTCGGGGGAATGAAGGCGTCTCAGATAGGCACAGACGTTATTCAGAAGTATATCCTTGAAAGACAGGCAGAGGGTGCAGAGAACGGGACAATAAACCGGGAACTGTCAGCACTTCAAAGGATGTTTACCATAGGAGCAAGACAGACCCCACCTAAAGTGCTCAGGGTGCCTTATATCCCGAAACTGAGAGAGAACAATATCAGAACAGGATACTTTGAGCACAATGAATATCTGAATCTCAGAAATGCCCTTCCTGAATATCTGAAACCTGTCTTGATTATGGGATACCATACGGGAATGAGGAAGGAAGAAATATTGTCTCTGGAATGGTCGAAAGTGAATCTGATAGAAGGGAAGATAACCCTTGAAGCAGGAACCACAAAGAACAACGAGGGCAGGATTATCTATCTATCAGGTGAACTCTATCAGACCATCTTGAACCAGAAGCAAGTCAGGGATGCTAATTACCCTGAATGTCCTTTTGTCTTCTTCAATGAAGGGAAGAGGATTAAGGATTTCCGGGGAGCATGGGAGACAGGTTGCGAGACGGCAGAAATCGAGGGAAGGCTATTCCATGACCTCAGAAGAACGGCAGTAAGGAACATGATCCGGGCGGGCATCCCTGAAGTGGTAGCAATGAGGATATCAGGACATAAGACAAGGGCGGTTTTTGACCGCTATAACATTGTGAATGAAACAGACCTTATGAATGCAGCAACAAAGGTCACAAATCTTCACCATGAGGCTCAGGAGAGGCTTGAAAGGGTATCTTCCGGGCACAAAATGGGCACAATTTCAAGATTTGGGGAATTGACACATGAACCGGACAGGGCATAAGGCATTGAAATTATTGGTGCCGATGGAGAGAATCGAACTCTCACGGGGTTGCCCCCACCGGATTTTGAGTCCGGCGCGTCTGCCAGTTCCACCACATCGGCACTATCCGCAGCGTCTATAGTATACAAAATTTTCTTCTTTTAAGAAAAAAATATTGCGTTGAAAAATGAAAAAAAAGAATGATATCTCAGGCGCTATTCTGTTCTTCCCATGCTGAGCGCCTGACCGAGGGCCGGGATGAAATCCTTTTTCCTGGACATGACGCGGGGCAGTATGCAGGTTCCGTCCTGTACCTTTACATTGAAGGCCCTCTCCAGAATCCAGAGTTCGCCTTTGACGAGGACCCGTTCGTGCGAAGAACTGAGAGGATTTGTGACGAGCAGGGCGGTAAGGTCGTAGGCGCCTGCAGTTCTTATCCTTTCGAGTTCAGAGAGGAGTTCTTCCTCCCTCACGTCGATCTCTTCACAATCAAGCACCATCATCTGGCTCACCCCGAGCTTTTTTCCGCTGATGAGAAATTCCTTGAAGTCAGCGGCGATGAGCTGCGCGGCGGTCTTGTTTTCCAGGTTGATGCTTTCATGAAGGAGTTCTTTTCCGTATTCCTTCAGGGAAACCCCCGCCAGTTCCGCGAGCTTCTCCGCTGCCTTATGGTCGCGGTCTGTGGTGGTCGAAAGGGTGAGCAGGAGGGTGTCGGAGAGTATCCCGGAGAGCAGTACCCCGGCGATTTCAGCGGGGATGTGCAGCTGGTGGAGAAACATCATGCCCGCCACAACAGTGCAGGTGCTTCCCAGCGGGTCGTTGTAAACATAGATGGGAGCGACGGTGGAGATGTCGCCCACGCGGTGGTGGTCGATGATCTCCAGTATCTCTGCGTCCTCGATATTGTCGATCGCCTGGGAGATTTCATTGTGGTCAACGAGTATCGCCCTTTTTCTGACAGGCTGCAGGAGGTCGGTACGGGTAATAAAACCGATCAGCCTGTTGTCGCTGTCTACAACAACGGCAGACCGGTATTCTGATTCCAGGATCTTCTTCCTCAGTTCGGTCAGCGGAGTGTAAAGCCCTACCGATGAAATACTCGAGCACATAATCGTCGCAACCGGCTCTGACATGGTCATGATCTGTACTGTTGCGAACGCGTGATGCG
>JAOUFP010000269.1 GCA_029858145.1 Nitrospirota bacterium
TTTCGTCGGGGAGCTTTCTTTTGGTTACTTTTCTTGCGCATCCAGGAAAAGTAACCGGGGTGTGGGGTGAAACCCCTACCATGATTGTATACCTCCCCTCCTCCTCAGGTTGACAATAAAGCATCCTTCTGTAAAAATATCTGATGCTGAAAAATATCGAATCAAAAGTATTTGACAACAGGAAAATAACAAAAAAAGAAGCGCTTTACCTCTCTTCGCTTGCCGGACAGAATATCTTCGATTTATTTTCTGCCGCCAACAGAATACGAAATCATTTCAGGGGTGATACCGTTGACCTCTGCGCGATCATCAACGCAAAATCAGGGGCCTGCCCTGAAGACTGTTCCTACTGCGCCCAGTCTGCCAGAAGCGCCGCGGAGATCAAAACCTTTACGCTTGTGGCACTTGAGACAGTTCTTGAAAAGGCGAAAGAGGCGAAAAAAGGCGGCGCAAGGCGTTTCTGCATTGTGACGAGCGGCAAAAAGGCGTCCGCGAAAGATCTCGCAAACATCGCGGAGATGGTATCGGCTGTCAGAGCGCTGGGACTGCTTCCGTGCGCGACTCTCGGTCTTTTGTCGGGAGAGGAGCTTGTGCGGCTCAAAGCAGCGGGGCTCGAACGCTATCATAACAACCTCGAGACCTCGGAACGGTTTTTCACGGAGATATGCACCACGCATACCTATCAGGACAAGCTCGACACGATAAGAGAAGTAAAGGCATCCGGCCTTTCCCTCTGTTCCGGGGGGATATTCGGCCTTGGGGAGACGTGGGAAGACAGGATCGATATGGCCTTCGCGCTGAGGGATATCGGCCCTGATTCGGTTCCGCTTAACTTTCTGACGCCCATAAAGGGCACCAGGTTTGGCGTGAATAAACTGATAGAACCTCTCGAGGCCCTGAAGATAATCAGTCTGTACCGCTTCATCCTTCCCGGCAAGGAGATACGGGTATGCGGAGGACGAATCCAGACGCTCGGCGAATTCAATTCTTTCATCTTCTACGCGGGCGCTGACGGACTCCTCACCGGCAACTACCTGACGACCCTCGGAAGAAATTTTCAGGATGACCTGAGATTAATAAGTCAGTACGGGTTGAAGGCTACGTAATCACCAGAGAGATATGTATTACGGTTTTTTGCAGATACCCAAGGGCATACCCGTGGCAGTCTTACAGTTCAAGCGTCGCTTGAACTGAACCCTGTTACTCCTGCCACCGAACGTATTTTATGATCGACTGCCCGTTGATGAGCACCGCACGGGTGCGGCCATTGCCGTAAAGATAACGGGCTTGCCGGTCAAAATCCGGCAAGATTGCCGCACTTGCGATTTCTCCGCACATCATTTCTTCACGAAAACAGTTGTGCCGATCTTATCCTGATCGCGGATCTTTCCTGCAAGCCGCAGCGCTTCTTTTCTGTTTTCGTATTGGCCGATCAAAACACGGTAGATTGTCGCGTTATCTTTTGTCGTTCCCTTCTGTGTAAAGGCTTCGTATCCCTTGCCCTTAAATGTCTTTGCAAGGGCAGCAGCGCCGCCTTCACTGCTGAAGGCTCCAATCTGAACAGAGTAAAAAGGCTTTCCTGCTGGTTTTGCCTCAGACACGGCTGCAGGCGTTTCTTTCGGGACTTTTTTTGTTGCCTCCGGCCCGGCCTCTGCAGGAGGTTCTCCCGGTTGTTGCTGTTCCTGGAGTGGGGGAACAGAGGGTTCCTGTTGCTGAACCGCGTCACGAGGTTGAAACGCTATAGGAACCTTAACTTCCGGAGCAGAGGTGAAAAACCTGTAAAGGAGAAAGCCCGCTGCCACTATCGCTATGCCTGAAATGGCCATGATAACCGGGATCAGCAGGCCACGTCTTTTAGGCAAATTTCCGCTGCCAGCGCTCTCAAGACCTTCACTGAGGTTCTCCTGCGATTCATTATAGGTGTAATCTTCATTTGGTTCTCCGATTTCGGAAACTTCTTCCGGTTCACCGTCGAAATAGTACTGCTTCCTAACCGCGGATTTCTCCTCTGCCGGCGGAGACAATTCACTCAGCGGTTCGTATTCTTCCTCAGGGGCCTGAAGGACCCGTGAACCGATCCCGTAGTCCGAATCAAATGCAAGCTTTTCCTGAAGCCGAAGCGGTTCTTTTTGCGAAGCGTTTTCTTCAGACAGTCCGAATTCTTCTTCCGGAGCCTGAACATTACGCGGTTCAAAGCCTAGTATTTTTTCCGTCTTTTCTATGACCATATCAGCGTTCAGAGGCATTTTCAGGAAATCCACAATTCCGTAGAAAGTGGTATAACGGTCATCCATCGGCTCCTTAAGAGATGCAAGCAGCACTATCGGCACATTCTTGAAAGCCTCCATGTTATGAATTACCTTGCATGTCTGAAAACCTTCAACGCTGGGCGCAGTCGGCTTCAGAAAAATAAGGGAAGGTCTTATTTTCCCCGCCAGTTCAGCGCTGACTTCACCGCCCGAAGCGGTAAAGACAAGACAGTTTTCTGCTTCGAGTGCCGAAACGATCTTCTCCTCGGTTTCAGGATCTGCATCAACCACAAGTATCGTATCATCTGTCATGAAATGTCACCCCTTGCTAATCAGTTTCTTTAATAAATCAGAGCTGTTCCCAGTACTTCTCGGGCATGTCCTGTGCAAGCTTCAACGCCCCGTCCGAGCCGGCAAAAAGCGGATCAGAGACACAGGTTACTGTGCAGGTGCCGTATTCCCTGAGGGCATCCTGAAGATAATCGGATATCCCCCTGATAAGGCTTCCGCCGCCCGCAAGCACAATATTATTTTTGATCTTGACCTGGAACTCGGGATCAATCCTTGCTATCATTTCGATAGTTGTTTCTACCAGCGCCGGCATGATGCTTTCACAGGCGCGTCTTATCTCATTTTTTATGTCGTGCATCACCGGCTTTCCGTCAACAGGGAGCTCGACCTGTACATCCTCAGGCACGTCCCTGACAAAGCTGAACCGCTCCTTGAACTGACGAACCATATTCCTGTTGAACCTGGAATTGGGATATTTCTCGCTCAGATAGCTGAAGAGCTGCTCATCGATGTAATCGCCTGCTGTAAGAATCGTCTTCTGGTCATCCTCCGAGGGGATCGTGCCGTGCATGATGCAGAAGTCAGTGGTCCCCGCACCGATATCTATGACAAGCGCATTATTGAGCAGGTTCATGCCGTACGCCACTGCAAACGGCTCAGATACCACCATGAGCGAATGAACGTATTCAGAGACAGCTGCCCTGATCGCGAGCTTGTTTACCTTGAGGGTGTCGGCCGGCACCCCGACTACCGCATTTATTTTCTGGTCCGCTCCGGGCTTTGCGAGCCCGACAAGATGTTTGATGATCTCCTTGACGGCCTCGTCGCTCTTCTCTATCCCGGCCTTTATGATACCTCTCTCAAGCGGCCTGCAGAGATCAAGGGACAGCCTGTTCTGAAGCGCCTCTGCACCAAAAAGCACAGGTTTCCCCACCACCTGCTGCGCTATAAAATCCCTGGGCCAGCCAACGTAACTCTCTATCCATTCCCGTGTGCTGTTTCCCGCAGAAATCGAACTTCTTGATGTGCCGAGATCAATGCCAACATACAAATTGCCGTCCTTCTTCTGTTCATCTTCTTGCTTCATGAGTAAAATCTCCTTTGCTTAGATAGTCCAAGATGCCGGCCTCCAGATAATGTGCGATGTTCTCCCGGTGGCTTTCCATGCTGAGTTCCTGTTCTTCCTGACCGTTGCTGAGACATGACACCTCTGCGAGCACCGCGGGAACATCGACCCCGAGAAGGACAACAAAAGGCGCTCTCTTTATGCCGAAATCATGAATATTTCCATTATGCCTGCTGCTGTTGACAAAAAGGTTTTTCTGGATTGAAGTCGCAAAGTCTCTGGATTCCTGGAGCTTGAGCGTCTCCCCGATCTTTTCGATCATCTCCCTGAAATCACTCATCGCATATTCTGAACCGGCATTTTCCTGTTCAGCGAGTTCCCGTATCTTATCATCCGATGTCGGACCAAAATAAAATGTCTCGATAATATTGATCGGTTTGGCGGGAAGATAATTGAGATGAACAGAAATAAACAGGTCGGCCTTTGCGGTCTGCGCTATTTCCACTCTTTCATTCAGAGGCACGGCAATATCATCCTCCCTGGTCATCACAACCCGGTAGCGTCCGGTATTCAGAAGTCTCTTTTTCAGTCTTTTCGCGATATCGAGAGTAATATCTTTTTCCATAGTGCCCATTTTCCCTATGGTCCCGGAGTCAGACCCTCCATGCCCGGCGTCAATCATGATCGTTTTCACCCCTAATCCGAACAGACGGCTGAGAGAAGCGTCCTGATTATTGATAAACGCTTTGTAGTCCGAAGCAGCGAGCAGATTGTCAACCGGGGTCTTCAAATGCGAATCAGGCACATTTGGCGAAATTATGCTCGCAGTCAGCTCTTTTTCAGGGGAAAATGCGCCGTTAAAAAAATTCCCATGGAGCAATACCGCGGCTACCGTCAGCAGCAAAGAAAACAATATCTTCCCGAGGGAAAAAGGTCTCGCCTTGGCCATGCGTGCATGACCTTTTCCGATTATCCGCAGGTTATCCTCAAATACGCCCTTGAGTATGTCCTGTTTTATCTTAATCTCATTTTTTTTGGTGAAAATTGACATAA
>JAOUFP010000270.1 GCA_029858145.1 Nitrospirota bacterium
TGATAAAAATGTAAAGCCGGGCAGAAAATATCAAAACCCTGTGGCGGGCCGGCGAAGGCCGTGAATTCCCCATGTCCGGACAGGAAGAAGTGAGAATCGGAGAAATGATTTTGCAGAAGAGCAGCTTCACCTCCGATACGAACCCCGGGGGATTTCCTTTCCAGAAAAAGACCGCTGCGCTGATCGCCATCCCTCGGGGCGGCTCTCTCGCCGGCGCCTCCGGTTCCGCACCGCACCCGCTGTATTTTAGGCCGCAGTTTGATACAATTCTATTGAAGCAAGAAAAATTTCATGGAATCAGGGAAGTCTGGGTGCAGGAGAAAATAAAACTCGGGATAAGTTCCTGCCTTCTCGGGGAGCGGGTACGTTATGACGGCGGCCATAAGCTGGACCACTTCATAAGGGATACCCTCGGCCTGTTCATCGAGTGGGTCCCTGTCTGCCCGGAGGTCGAAAGCGGACTTCCGGTCCCGCGGGAGGCGATGCGGCTTGTCGGCAGCCCTGAAGCACCCCGCCTTGTCAAAAGCAGATCAGGAGATGACTACACTGACAGCATGGCCGGATGGGCCGAAAAAAAACTCGCTGAAATTGCAAGGGAAGACCTCTGCGGGTTCATCTTCAAGAGCAAGTCGCCGAGTTCCGGGATGAGGGGGGTAAAAGTCTATGGCCCGTCGGGCATCCCGAGCCGCGCGGGAGTCGGCATCTTCGCAAGGGCGTTTATGGAAAAGTTCCCTCATACTCCGGTTGAAGATGACGGCAGGCTCTGTGACCCCGGGCTGAGGGAGAACTTCATCGAAAGGATCTTTGTCTTCAAGCGGTGGAAGGACTTCACGAAAAAGGGGACGGTCAGGGACCTTATTGAATTTCATACCGCTCATAAGTTGCTGGTCTTTGCGCATAGTCCGAAGCACTATGCCTCGCTCGGAAGCCTTGTCGCGCACGCCAAAAACTACCAGATCCGGGTTCTTCAGGCAGAGTACCTGGCGCTGCTCATGGAAGGGCTCAGGCTGATCGCAACCGTAAAGAAGAACACGAACGTGCTGCATCATATGGCGGGGTATTTCAAAAAACAGCTGCAGGCGGACGAGAAAAAGGAGTTGCTTGAAGTGATCGAAGCATATCACAAGGGCCTCATTCCGCTTATCGTTCCGGTTACGCTCATGAGGCATTATGTGAGGAAATACGATGAGGCATACCTGAAAAGGCAGTTGTATCTAAATCCTCACCCTGCAGAGCTTATGCTCAGGAACCACGTGTGAGATGAAAAAGCTGATCATAGATTTCAAAGACCCTGTTGAAAACGGTCAGTGGGAGCGGGTCAACGACGCGGTGATGGGAGGCATCTCAGAAAGCCGCCTGTTGATTCAGGGAGGCACTGCACTATTTGAGGGTGAAGTCTCTCTGGAAAACTACGGAGGCTTTGCCTCTATACGGTCACTTCCGCGGGATTTCGGGCTCGAAGGATACGATGGCCTGATCGCACGCGTCAGGGGTGACGGCAAAAGCTACCGGCTCCGCCTGAGAACGGACGACGAGTATGAAGGCATCGCCTATCAGGGTGTGTTTGAAACGAAGCCGGGGGAATGGCTCAGCGTTCAGCTTCCTTTCAGCGGTTTTGTCCCCGTCTTCAGGGGACGTGTCGTCCCTGGCGCCCCCGCGCTTTCCCCGGGCAGGATCAGGAGGGTCGGCTTTATGATCGCAGACAGGCAGGAAGGTCTGTTCCGGCTCGAGATAGAAGGGGTGGAGGCATATGCATAACCTGTATCGTCAGCCTGCGGGGAGCATCCCGGCAGACGCGTGACAGGAAAGCGGTGCGGAAGTGCGGAAGCAACAGCATCCATCCACCATAGAGTTCAGGAAGCTCGGTCTTCTCACCCATCAGTTTGCGGCAACGCTTTTCCTCTCCGCTGACAGGGAGAAGGCATTCTCCTTTTTCGAAGATCCGCGAAATCTCTTTGAGATCACGCCTGCATGGCTCGACTTCAGGATGCTCTGTCCTGAACAGAGCGATGTGCATGAAGGAGCAGAGTTCGCCTATACCATAAAATGGCTGGGCATTACCGTCAGATGGAAAAGCAGGATCATCAGGTATCATCCCCCCGTTTCCTTCACGGATATTCAGCTGGAAGGGCCGTACCGTTCCTGGGAGCACCTGCATGTTTTTGAAGAGGCCGAAGGGGGCACCATCATGAAGGATATTGTAACCTACAGGCTGCCGCCGGCGGCACTTCTCATCCACGGTCCTGTCATAAAGAAACAGCTCCGCGATATCTTCTCGTACAGGGCTTTGAGAATAGAAGAATGGGTGCGCGGCGTGATGGTCCCGAGGGGAGACGCTCAATCTTCCGGAGATGATCCTGCTCTTTGAGCCGAGGTTTCACATCGATTCCCCGGCGTTTTCCGGAGTAGTAAGCGCAGTGCACTATTTGACATATGATGATATTTTGATAAAATTTTACTATAACCAACCAACAGCAAATAGGGGGAGGGGGTGAAAATATGCCGGATTATTCAGATTATGTATTCATTTACGACAAGGAGGGGAATGAATATGCCTGTCCTATAAAATCTCTTAAGGGGCAGGTAGTAAAGACTGAAAAGCTCTCTGAAGAAGAGAAGAAAAAATGTCTGAACATGGGTGAAGCAGTGGATGTATTCAGCGTTGGTGGTTAAGGCACAATTTCCGATATGTTTCCGGCGATCAATGTGCGCATATAAGAAGGGTTTGTGGTAATTTGCTGCAGACCCCTTTTTTTATTCATACAGTGCAGCCACATTTTCCGGGACAGAGGAAGGAGTAAACCGGTGAAATAGTCTGAGCCGTCCTTTCAACCTGCCGGCAATAGGGCGGCGCCAGTCTTCATAAGAGCACAAGAAAGAAAGCGGATTGTTTCCCGTCGCAGCGTGTGATAACATGCAGTAAGAATACAGGGAGCCGCTGATATCCGTATTAATGCCTTTTTTCCTTGACTTCTGTCGCGGATAGGTGAGCTTGGGAGTTAACGCATGGCAATGTCTGTCAAATTGTATACACTCAGCACTTGCATCCACTGCAATGCCCTGAAGAAATTTCTTGCCGATCACGGCGTACAGTACGACTATCTGGATGTAGATCTGCTGACCGGGGCTGAGAGGGAGGCGGTCATAAAAGAGGTCAGGAAATTCAACCCCTATTGCACCTTTCCCACGATTCTTATCGGCAATCAGGTTATCGTCGGGTTCAGGGAGCCGGTGGTCAGGGAGGCGCTCGGACTATGATAGGCCCGGAACAGCTTTATGAAATGCTGAAAAAAGCCCAGGAGCCGCTGGGCTATTTTTTCAATAAAGACAGGGACACGGTCTTTGCCCTGCTGAAGGGACTCCTGACCAATAAGGAACGCTACGGTTATATGTCATGCCCCTGCAGATTGGCCTCAGGCGATTATGAAAAAGACAGGGACATCATCTGTCCCTGTGAGTACCGGGCGCCAGATGTTGCGGAGTTCGGGAGTTGTTACTGCGGTTTGTATGTTTCCTCTGACTGGAACGAGGGAAAGACCAAGCATGTCTATGTCCCGGAAAGAAGACCCTCTTCCAGGATGCCTTTTTAAGAAAATGCGCGTGCTGTTTTTTCCTTCGAACGGAACCTTCGCATAACCTGGCGCGCCGGACATCTGCGCCAGGTTATGGAAGGAAACAGGAAATCCTTTTTTTAAATAGAGCGCCGGCTAGTGCTTTTAATCGTTCTCTTTCGGTGCATCAAGAGAGTAATCAAAGTCACCCACAGGCCGGGAAAACGTATACTCCACGGGGTTCTTGATGAGTGTTTTTGAGGTCTTGTCGACGCTGTGGGTAATGGCCGCAAAGGGCAGGGATATGACAAAAAGACCTGCACCTGCGACAATGCCGATAAGTCCGAGAGGCCGGGCGAAAATTATATCGCCGACAACAGCAGCGTCGTTTTCAGTGCCGGCAAAGGCCGGAACCGAGGTAAGCAAAAAGGCTAACGCAATAATAAGGGCCAGACTCTTTTTCATGAAAATCCTCCTTTTTAATCAAAAAAAGTTGCTGCTTTCATTCCATACTTTGCTCTGCTGCAAAACTTCAGCAGTTTCTGTGCCAGTTCCTGCAAATGGGAACTTTCATTAAAAACAATATGTTTGCCCTGTAACGGCGCTAATGCTTCAGTTGTATCAGGGCAAAGTGACAAAAACAGGCCACAAGACGCCTGATTCTTGTCATACATTATTGACTGCATAATTCATTTATTAAATACTTCTGCTTTTGCCGATTCTCCCTGATAGCCTTATAATGCCAGATCCTCAAACCTAGATAACAGTATAATCGAAAAAGGAGCGGCAAGCAATAGCCATGTATCCGTTCAGTACATATGAGACTGATAGATTAGTATCAACCATGATGCCATGATCACGAAGAAACTGCAAGGGGGATTTGAGATTGAGGGCGGCATGGGGTCTAATGCAGTTATAGGTATATTCCCATTTAATAAGTTGAGGATTAAGTGCAGAAACACTCCGGGGACAGTCTGCAACCTCATAAAATTCTTCGGTATGGGTGCGGTTTGCTCTCTCAACAGACCCATTCAGTTTAGGACTCCCGGGAGGCAGGACATACAGTTTGATGCAGAGGTTTTTACATGCTTCC
>JAOUFP010000272.1 GCA_029858145.1 Nitrospirota bacterium
AACTCACAACTGTTGCCAAAGAACTGAAGGTCGAAGGCGCATCCGGCTTGAGAAAACAGGACCTGATCTTTGCGATTCTCCAGGCACAAACCGAAAAAACAGGAAATGTATTTTCAGCAGGGGTTTTAGAGATACTTCCCGACGGCTTTGGTTTTCTGAGGTCTCCGGATTACAGCTACCTGCCGGGGCCTGATGACATCTATGTTTCGCCGTCTCAGATCCGAAGGTTCAATCTGAGAACCGGCGACCTCGTATCCGGACAGATACGGCCGCCGAAGGAATCTGAAAGATATTTCGCCTTATTGAAGGTCGAGGCGATAAACCATGAATCTCCGGAGGAAAATGTCAAGAGGCCGCTCTTCGACAACCTCATCCCCTATTATCCGACCGAAAGAATAAAGCTCGAATACGACCCGACAGACTATTCGACGAGGGTCATGGAGTTTATTACCCCCATCGGTATGGGACAGAGGGGAATGATCGTCGCTGCACCGAGGACAGGAAAGACCGTGCTGCTTCAGTCGATCGCAAAGGCCATCAAGAAAAACCACAAGGACATCCACCTGATTATTCTGCTGATAGATGAACGGCCCGAAGAAGTTACGGACTGGAAGCGTCAGGTCTCGACGGCTGAAATCATCGCTTCAACATTCGATGAGCCGCCGCAGAGGCACTGCCAGGTATCAGAGATGGTCATCGACAGGGCGAAGCGACTCGTTGAGTCCAAAAGAAACGTCGTCATTCTCCTGGACAGCATAACCCGGCTCGCCCGCGCATACAATGCGATCATGCCCACGAGCGGAAAAGTCCTCTCAGGCGGTCTGGATTCAAACGCGCTTCAGAAACCCAAAAGATTCTTCGGCGCGGCGCGTAATATCGAAAACGGCGGCAGCCTCACCATCCTTGCCACCGCGCTCGTCGACACGGGAAGCAGGATGGATGACGTTATTTTCGAAGAGTTCAAGGGAACCGGCAATATGGAACTGCACCTTGACAGGAAGCTTGTGGACAAGAGAATATTCCCGACCATCGACATCAACGCCTCGGGAACCAGAAAAGAAGAACTGCTGGTAGACAAAGATGTGCTCGCAAGGATGTGGATCATGAGGAAGGTGCTCAATCCTCTCAGCACAGTCGAAAGCATGGAGTTCCTGCTTGGGAAGCTTACCGGGACAAAATCGAACAAAGATTTTCTGGAGATGATGAACAAATAAACCTGCATGGACAATCCCGGAAAGGCCAAAAGATATCTATACAGCGGCGCAATAGTCGGCGGGGTTATCAGCCTGACAATAACGCTGCTCATGGATACCTTCTACGCTGACTCCTTTCAGGGAACATGGCGTGATGCGATCGCGAAAGATCTCAATACGTTCCTGTCCCTCGGGGTTACTTCGAAGAGCATCGTAGTCTACATCGGTTTCTTTTTCGTCCTCGGCATTCTGGCAGCGTTCGGCGCCTTCATGGGGTTCATTTTCTCCTTTTTTCTGTATAAATTTTTCAGTTTTCTGGGCACAAAGTGACGGGGAGAAAAAATGCATAGAAAGAACCGTGCATCATCGTTCATTGAGTTTATCGAGGAGAACCAGAAGGCGATCGTCACCCTCCTGCTGCTCGTAACGATAATCGGCGGGATTGTTGCCTTCCGGTACTACAAGCATACCCGTGAAGACCCGGAATTTTGCGTGTCCTGCCATATGATGAAAGAGGCGTTCAAGTCCTGGGAGATGAGCAAGCACAGGGACTTTCAGTGCCAGATATGTCATACCATGAGTATTTTGGAACAGAACAAGATGCTTATCTCCTTTGTGGTCAGGGGGACTGAGTCGACCAGGCAGCAGCACGGACGTATCTCGCCGTGGAGCACCTGCAAAGGATGCCATCTTGCCGATGTCGCGCAGGGTTCGGTCACTCTCAGCAAATCCTACGGCCATGCAAAGCATGTCTTCATGCAGAAAATAGACTGCATCAAGTGCCATACCGGCAGCCTTCACAATTTTCTTCCCGATGAACAGGCATGTTCCGGATGTCATTCCAACAAGCTGATCCACGGGATGGGAATGGAAGGGCTATCGTGCCTTAAATGCCACAGCTACAGCGAGAAAGCCCCCAAGATGGTAACAAAGGAACGATGCCTGCGCTGTCACAAGGACATGCCTGGAAGCGGCATCATGTCGTCGCTGAACTGTTTCGACTGTCACCACCCGCACGGAAAGATCAAGCCTTCAAACCTGGACTGCCTGAAGAACTGCCACGGAAATGAAGCCAAGGTGGGACAGCATAACCTTCACATGACAAAGGCCGGGCTTAACTGTCAGGACTGCCACAAGGCGCATTCATGGTCCATCGGCAAGAAAGAGGCGGCAAACCTCTGCAACAGGTGCCACCAGCTGAAAGACCCTGCCACGTTCATCTACTGAACGCCGTGAATGCGTAATGCGTAACTGGGAACGATTCTGCTTTATGAACTCCTTTCGCCGATAACTTCTATGCATGGATTCTCGTCACGCATTACGCTTTGCGGTTATTCGATAACGTAACTGGTTTTCACATCGAGGTCTTTTCTGAGCGAATGATACACTGAACAGTATTTCTCCTGCGAAAGGGATATTACCCTGTCCATCTTCTTGGGAGTGATGTTTTCTCCCGAGATATGGATGATCATCTCGATCCTCGTGTAATACTGCGGAGGCGTCGGATTCCGTTCGCCGATTATATCGACCTTGAACTTCGATATAACCGCCTTCATCTTCTGAAGAAATGATACACAATCGATCGCCATGCAGCCGGCCACGCTCAAAAGCAGGCTTTCCGTCGGCGTACAGCCCCACTGAACATGGGCATCGAAGTCTATCTCCTCGCCGCGCTGTGTCCTGCCCTTGAAGATAAGCTCCCTGTCCCATGTCACTGACCCTTTGTTCACAGGGATGATTTTTTCCTTGTATCCTTCTAAAGATCCTTCAAGCTGTTCGACGTCTTTCTCTTCCGGATTGCTCATTTCATCCTCCTTTGAGCAGCATATAAAAGTTTGCGTATTATAGCACAGGTAAAAGGGTCTTACGGATTGCGGGAGACAGGCCTTTTCCGGCATATTCTCCCTTGTTTTTGGCGTAACCCCGCGGCATATTTGACATAGCAATCCGTAAAATCTGATAATTAAATATGCAGAGATACAGATCATTCGGCACATTTATGCGGACTGAGTTCGGCTTCACTGTCTACAAGGTGAATGTCGACGCCGGTTTCACCTGCCCGAACAGGGACGGCACCCTCGGACTTGCCGGCTGCATCTACTGCAACAACGACAGCTTTCGCCCGAACTCCTGCAAGCCAACGCTTTCGTTGAGCGAGCAGGTTACAAACGGTATGAACCACATCAGGAAAAGGTACAAGGCAAACAAATTCATCGTCTATTTCCAGCCCTATACAAATACATACGCACCACTCGAAACGCTCCGGGAACTCTACACCGAGGCACTGGCCCAGCCTGATGTGATCGGCCTTGCTATAGGCACAAGACCCGATGCGGTCGATTCAGAAAAAATAGGTATGCTGGAGGAACTCGCTGCAAACCATTTCATCCTCATCGAATACGGTCTGCAGTCGATCTATGACAAAAGTCTGGAGTTTATTAACCGCGGGCACGACTATGCGGCTTTCCGCAGGGCGGTACAGATGACAAAAGACCGCGGGATACACATCGGAGCCCACCTCATCGCGGGTTTCCCGACAGAGACGCGCGAGGAGATGCTCGCCATGGCAGAGGAGATATCCTCGCTGCCGATAGGTTTTTTAAAGGTACACCAGCTTCAGGTCGTCAAGGACACGCCGCTTGCAGACCTGTACCGGGAGAAGCCCTTCTACACCTTCGGATACAGGGAATATCTCGATTTCATCGTTGATTTCATCGAAAGGACCTCACCCGAAATCGTCTTTCAGCGGCTCTTCGCAACCGCACCTGACAGCATACTCGTTGCGCCTGATTGGGGAAGAAGCAGATACGAAATCCTGCGGGATATCGAAAGGCAGCTTGAGGCAAGGGATACGCATCAGGGCAAAAAATACCGGCTGCAGCCTGCGCTGCACACCGGGGGCTGATCTTTCCTTATCTCCTGAAGCTCATTTTCTGAAGATTACCAGTTCCGTCAGCGCTTTTCTTCGCACGCTCCTTGGTTTTTCACCCGGGTGACCCAGGGCAACAACCGCCATGAGTTCGAGTTCCCTGCCCAGGCCAAGGAGGCCCCTTATCTGCCCGCTGCTTTTTATGATCTCGCCGAGCCAGACCGCTCCAAGCCCCAGGGAGTTAATCTCCAGAAGCATGTTCTGCAGGCAGGCCCCTATTGCCTGTATGTCCTTTTCGCGGTGGTAGCTCTTTTCGGTGTCGAGAAAGACCGCTATCAGCACCTGCGCGCCGAGCACAATCTTTGAATAGTGCGTCAGTGTTGAGATCTCATTCCTGAGGCCTGCGTCTGTTATGACCGCGAACCTCCAGGGCTGGTTGTTCAGCCCCGAAGGCGCCCACCTTCCTGCTTCGAGGATATTCGCTATAAGCTCTTCTGAAACAGGTTCTGCGGTGAACTTCCTGACACTTCTTCTGTTTTTTATGATTTCAATAATGTCCACATTCCCCT
>JAOUFP010000271.1 GCA_029858145.1 Nitrospirota bacterium
CGGGCAATTACAGCCGCACTGCACGGGCGATCGGGATATCCCTGTCTACCCTGAAACGAAAGCTGAAAAAATACCATATTGAATGACGTTTCCGTCCGTCCGGTATCTTCATGAAGCGGAATAGGTCAATCTGCATTATTCAAAGTGAACTACTGCAGCCGTATTTACTGACCGCTCCTCATGCGGGGCGTGGAAAACATTAAGTCCTTGATATCACAATATTTTATGAGATTTGCTCCGGAGCCAGGCCTGCGGTGGTCGGAACTTTTTTCTATGGCATGACCTTTGCAACTAGGAAGCACGACTATGGGAAAAAACGAGAAAATGAAGAATGTGCTGATCGTTGATGACGAAAATTCATTTCTTCTGAGCCTGCTCCAGGGGCTCGAAGCTTATGCTGCTGATTTTAATACACTGACCGCCCAAAACGGCAAGGCAGCAATCGAGGTGCTGAGGACTTCAGATATCGCCCTCGTCGTGACTGACCTGAAGATGCCGGAGATGGACGGTTTTGGTCTTCTTGCATATATGAGCAAGATGCACCCGGCCATCCCGGTCATTGTCATGAGCGCCTACTGCACTCCAGAGATCAGGGTGCAGCTGAACAACCTCGGGGCGTTTACGATCCTTGAGAAACCGATCGATTTTTACGAATTCGTGGAGCATATCTTTGCAGAGCTGCACGCGGTTTCGAAGGGATACATAAAAGGGATAACCCTTCCTGCCTTTCTGCAGCTCGTTGAAATGGAGAAGAAGACCTGCACCCTCAGGATAGCGTCACACGGGAGGAAGGGATTTCTTTATTTTCAGGAAGGCGAATTGATCGATGCTGACAACGGCGTTGACGAGCATGAGAAGGCTGCGCTCGACATCGTAAGCTGGGACGATCCCGAGATCGAGATTGACAGCTTCTGCAGGAAAAAGGACCGGAATATCAGGACAACCCTGAGCCATATCCTCATGGAGGGGTACCGCATGCGGGACGAGAAGCAAAACGCTGCGGGGAAGCAGCCTCTGATCCGTGCCGAAGCAAAGGAGGCCGGGGAGGACCCGTTAGATTTCAGCACGCTCATGGAAGAGATACATGAAGAGGCACCGGCAGAACAAAAACAGGCAACAGGAACAATTACAAAGGAGGAAAAAATGGGAACGACAAGAGAAGTATTGAATGAACTCGCAAAGTTGCAGAGCATAGACGCTGTCTGTCTCGTCGCTAGAGACGGCTTTCTGCTCGACAGCATCGCCCGCACCGGCATAGACGCGGAGATGATCGGCGCGATCGCGTCAAGCGGATTCGGCGCTTCAGAATCCATGGGAAGACAGCTTGACAAGGGGAACATGACAATCAGCATGATTGAGTTCGAAAGAGGCCCGGTCATGCTCTCTCCGATCGGGGATAGCGCCTTATTGGTAATCATTGCGGACAGGGAGGCGAATCTCGGCATGATCCGCCTGAAACTGAAAAAGCACAGCGGTGAGCTCTTGGCTGCCGCGGCGATATGAAAGGAGGTTGAATAATGAGTGACGAAAATATCCTCGACATAGCGCATCTCAGCTTCCTCGATATGATCAAGATCATGATCACGCTGAGCGGAGCGGCAAGCGCAAAGGGCACGCTCATCAGGAATGCGATCAAGACCGCCGAAAGGATACCGGAGGTCGATTATCCCACATTCGACGACTATCTCGCGGCGATCGAAAACGCGACAAACCCGATAACCATTATCGAGGGGAAGGCGACGCATGCAGGAGATTATGTATTCGGTCTGAAACTCTGCCCTTTCGGGCCTTCCATCAAAAACTACACGAAGGTCTTTGAAAAACTCCCGGAAGGTTTTGCCGACTTTACCGCTGAGTTCAACAAGCCAAGCAATATTACCGACCAGTACCGCGTCGGCGAAGGAGCCGGGGTGAGCCCCTTCTGCGCAGTGCATCAGCCGATGAGGAGCGCCTTTGCGGAAAAGATCAAGATCGGCGGGAAAAAGATCCGGTTTATTCAGCTCGGGTGCAAGTCCGGAGCAGGCAAGAAGGGCTTTGCGGAAAAATGGCTGGCTGAAACCGGCATATCCAGAGATGTGGTGGACAAGATCCTCGACACTAATATGTGCTGTTATTCCATGCAGATCCTTAACTGATGCAAGAGGGTAGGACTGGCCGGGGATCCCGGACAGCTGAAGCAATATTTTTAATAAAGACGAAGGGTGGCCCGAATCTGTGCCACCTGCCTGAGTAGGGCGACACTGAATATGAAATCATAATAACCGAAAGAACAGCTTTTAAGAAAAGCCCCTGGAATCAGGGGCTTTTCTTCGGCTCTTCCTGCTTATCTGCAGAATACCCGATGCTATGGTTTTGCCCCGCTGTAGACATTCCTTTTCCTTTTTTGAGTATAATTTAATGAGTCGGCGCAGATAAAGAAGCGAAAAGAGGGAGATTATGAATTCAATCCTTTTGGTCGAAGACGACAAGAAAATCGCCAGGATTGTCGAGGTATACCTTCAGGATGCCGGTTACAAGGTGGTCCATGTAGAGAAAGGGAAGGACGCGATAGCCTCAGCCATGAAAGAGCCGCCCCTCGCGGTGATACTCGATCTGATGCTGCCCGATATAAGCGGAGAAGAGGTTTGCCAGGAATTGAAGGAGTTGGGAGATTTCCCCATTATCATGCTGACGGCAAAGTATTCCGAAGAAGAGCGGGTCGCCGGCTTTGCGCTTGGAGCTGATGACTATGTGGTAAAGCCCTTCAGCCCGAAAGAGCTTGTGTACAGGATCAGGGCGGTTCTCAGGAGGGCGCAGAAGGGCGACAGGGACGTGCTGGAGCCCATGAGCTTCAACGGCGGCAGCCTTGTGATAGACGGCCAGGCATATGAGGTGAAGAAAAACGGGGAACTGCTGAAGATCACGCCGACTGAATTCAAGGTCCTCTACAGTCTCGCGTCTGCCCCCGGCAAGGTTTTTACGAGGGAGGATCTTGTGGAGAAGGCCCTCGGTTACCAGTTTGAAGGCTATGAGCGGAGCATAGACGCGCACATAAAGAATATCAGGCACAAGATAGAGGAGGACCCGAGAAATCCGTCATTCATCATAACGATCTATGGCGTTGGCTACAGGTTTTCAGGGAAAAGGGATGCTTAAGAGCCTCTGGGCGAAATTCCTCGTGCTGCTTATCGCTGTGGTTGCTATCGGCCTATCAGCCACCTTTCTTCTCCGCGAGTTGATGGTCAAGGATTTCAGGGTATACCTGGAAGGCGAGCGGGAAGACCGTGCCTACTGGGTGACCGCGGCGCTGGAAAGTTCCTATGACAAATACTCCGGCTGGAGGGAGGAAAGCATCATAGAGAACACGGTATGGGCGATGATGCTCGGCATCGAGATGAAGCTCTTCGATACAGACGGCACCCTGATCATGGACACGGACATGGCGATAAATACCCTTTCGCCGTTTGTCAAAAAAAGGGTCATGGCCATTTCTGAACGCAGGGTGAAGGAAAGTGACAGTCCCTTTTCTCCCTACGCGCTTTTTCTTGGCGGCAGGCAGATCGGCACCCTTGAGGTGAGGTTTCTGCTCCCGCAGAAAGAAAAGGTTTTTATCAGGAGGTCGAACAGATTCCTCCTTATCTCGCTTCTCGCGCTCGGCGGCATCGCTGTGTTTTTGAGCATCGTGTTTTCCCGGAAGATGACGAGGCCGATCAAGGCGCTCACTTCTGCCGCCGCAGCGATCGAGGAAGGCGATCTCAGGAGCAGGGTCGGGACATCGGGCAATGATGAAATAGGAAGGCTCTCTGACGCGTTCAACCGCATGGCGCGGAAGCTCGAGGTCCAGGAGGCGCTCAGAAAAAAGCTTACTTCGAATATAGCCCATGAACTCAGAACACCCATCAGCGCGATCAGGGGTGAACTCGAGGGGATGATAGACGGACTGATATCTGCCGATAAAGAGACCCTGAAGTCCCTTTATGCGGAGATCGGCAGGCTGAAAAGCATTCTCAACGGGATAGAGGATCTTTCCCAGGCTGAGGCGAGCAGCCTCATGATCAGGAAGGTGCACCTGCACCTGCAGCCTTTTCTGAGAAACATAACGGAGAGGTTCAGGAAAGCCTCCATGGACAAGGGGGTCTCGCTGGAACTCTCCTGCGATGACGATCTTGCGGTGGGCGCGGATCCGGACAAGCTGAGCCAGATAATCATCAACCTCCTCAGCAATGCACTGAAGGCAACGGAGAAGAACGGCAGGGTCTGGGTCAGGGCAATGAGCGGCGGGGATAAGGTCAGGATCGAAGTCGGGGACACCGGCTGCGGCATCAGGGATTCTGATCTCCCTTTTATATTCGAACGATTCTACCGGGCGTCGGAAGGAGGCCTCGGTATCGGCCTCACCATTGTGAAAGAACTGGCTGAGGCGCACGGGGGAAAGATCACTGCGCAGAGCAGCTACGGCAAGGGGTCTGTCTTCACCCTGCTAATCCCGGCTTGAGATCTTCACAATTCTTCATAATCTTTTCGCCATCCATTCATATTTTTATGTTAATCTGTCCCTGAAAAGAACGAAAAGAATATTTCGGCTGAAAGATTATTGAAAAGGAGGTGAAGATATGAAGATCATTACTTTAGCATTAACCATCATGGTTGCT
>JAOUFP010000273.1 GCA_029858145.1 Nitrospirota bacterium
TGAGGCTCAGGGCTCTATTTTCACAAACAAGTATGCCGAAGGGTATCCTTCGAAGAGATATTACGGCGGCTGTGAATATGCCGACATCGTCGAGAACCTTGCCATTGAACGGGCAAAAAAGATTTTCGGCGCAGAGCATGTAAATGTGCAGCCGCATTCCGGATCACAGGCCAATATGGCGGTTTATTTTTCGGTACTCAAGCCCGGCGATACTATCATCGGGATGAAACTCAACCACGGGGGGCATCTTTCCCACGGCGCGTCGGTGAATTTCTCCGGAAATATTTACAACAATATCTCCTACGGAGTCAACAAGGACGGGTATATAGATTATGAAGAAGTGAGAACACTTGCGAAAGAACACAAACCCCGTATGATCGTTGTCGGCGCGAGTGCTTATTCAAGGACTATTGATTTTAAGGCTTTTTCAGACATAGCAAAGGAAGCCGGGGCGTACCTGATGGCTGATATAGCCCATATCGCAGGGCTGGTAGCCGCCGGCGTCCATCCATCACCGGTGCCGTATGCTGATTTTGTGACAACGACAAATCATAAGACGCTCAGGGGCCCGCGCGGCGGGATGATAATGTGCAGGGCTGAGCATGCGAAGGCTGTCGACAAGATGATCTTCCCGGGCATTCAGGGTGGGCCGCTTGTTCACGTTATCGCTGCAAAGGCGGTGGCATTAAAAGAGGCGATGACTGAAGAGTTCAGGAGTTATCAGCATCGGGTTGTCGAAAACGCGAGAACCCTGGCAGCAGAACTCATCAGGAGAGGGTTCAGTATTATTTCCGGCGGGACAGATAACCACCTTATGCTTATCGACCTTAACAATAAAAACATTACCGGAAAAGACGCCGAAATCGCTCTCGACAAGGCAGGGATTACGGTCAACAAGAACTCAATCCCTTATGACGAGAGGCCCCCGGCTGTCACGAGCGGAATACGTCTTGGCACGCCGTGCATAACAACCCGGGGGATGGGGACTCAGGAGATGGTTGAAATCGCTGACCTGATATCGTCTGTAATCAACAACAGCACTGCCCCGGAGGAGATCGCTGCCATGGCGAAGAGGGTCAGGGACCTGTGTGAGAGATTCCCGATTTACAGATAGGACGGCGGCGGTGCCCGGCGTCAGTGCTTTTTCGAAATTATGATGAACCTTCGGGACCATATAAAGTATTGTCGGGTATCTGAAAGCAGTGTCGGCCAAACCGTCTGCCCGGCGGATTCTCCACTGATACTGGCCACTGACACTTTCATCCTATGAAATGTCCTTTCTGTGAAAATCCTGAAGACAAGGTGATAGACTCTCGTACGAGCAAAGAGGGGAATGCCATCCGCCGCAGAAGAGAATGTCTTAAATGCGGCAAGAGGTTCACTTCCTACGAGAGGGTGGAAGATGTCGCCCCGATGGTGGTGAAAAAAGACGGCAGACGCGAACCCTTCAACGCATCCAAGATAAAGAGCGGGCTGCTGATCGCGTGCAAAAAAAGACCGGTCGAGACGGACAGAATCGATGAGATCGTCGACGATATAGAGAAAAAGCTTATCGGACTCGCTGTCAAGGAGATTCAGAGCGCGTGGATCGGGGAAGAGATCATGTCGGCGCTGAAGGATCTCGACCAGGTTGCGTATGTCAGATTTGCCTCGGTGTACCATCAGTTTAAGGATATCAATGATATGATGGACGAGTTGAAGATGCTCTTCGATCAAAAAGACATGAAATGACGGCCAGACCGCTCCTGGTGATAGTCGAAGACGATGAAACAATCGCCCTCAGCCTCAGGTTTTTTTTTGAAAAGAAGGGATACGAAATCATTCATGCCCCCACAGGCGAAGAAGGCCTCGAAATAGCCCTCAGGGAAGTACCGGATGCGGTTCTTCTGGATATCAGACTCCCCGACGCTCACGGAATCGAAATACTGAAAGAGATCAAAAAAAACTATCCTGAAATATCCGTAATAATGATGACCGGCTACGGAGAGATCGAAGAGGCTGTTGAGGCGATGAAATGCGGCGCCGAATATTACTTCAAAAAGCCTGTCGATCTCGATGAACTCGCAATTGTAGTAGAGAAAGGCCTGGCGATAAAACAGATACGGCAGGAAGCGGTGCTGAACAGGGAATCACCCTATCCTATCGTGGGCAGAAGCAAGCATATCCAGGGTCTTACCCACATGATAAATCTGCTGGCGTCCAATCCTTCTACCACCGTGCTAATTCAGGGCGAGACCGGAACAGGCAAGGAACTCGTGGCAAGGAACATCCATGCGCTGAGCGGCAGGAGGGAAAAACCGTTTGTTGATGTAAACTGCGCGGCGATTCCCGAAAACATCGTGGAATCAGAGTTGTTCGGGTATGAGTCAGGTGCGTTTACAGACGCCAAAAAGACAAAAAAGGGTCTGTTCGAACTGGCAGACGAGGGGACGCTTTTCCTGGATGAGATAGGGGACATGCCCCTGAATACCCAGTCCAAAATTCTGCGGGTACTGGAAAACAGGACCATTAAGCGTCTCGGCGGCACCAGGGATATCTCCGTGAATGTCCGCATCATCGCAGCAACCAATAAAAGCCTTGAAGACCTTATAAGAAGCGGCTCATTCAGGGAGGACCTTTACTACCGGCTGAATGTAATGCCTTTGGTTATATCACCGCTGCGGGAAAGACCCGAAGATATCCTTCCGATATCGGATTTTCTGCTGGGAGAGATTAAAAGGACATTGAACAAGAAGGAACTCAGGGGGTTCACGGACGACGCGATCAGTGTCCTGCATTCTTATAACTGGCCCGGCAACACGAGAGAACTGAGGAATGTAATCGAGCGTGCGGCGATACTCTGCCAGAAGGGTGATATCTCCCCCAGATATTTGATACTCCCCGACAGGCCGTCCCCTCAGCAGACGCACATGACTCTGGAAGAGGTTGAACGTGCTCACATAAAAAAGGTTCTTCAGGTGACCGAGGGCAACAGAACCAGGGCTGCCCAACTTCTCGGGATCGCCAGGTCCACGCTTAATCAGAAGCTAAAGATATACGATCTTTACTGACCGGTTTCCGGTCACCCTGTCCTGATTTCAGACACCCTTAATTGACTTCGCCTTCCCTGCATCGCCTCATAATTTCACGTCCGCCTTGAAGAAATAATTAAAAACAATGAGTTCTGGTTTTTAAAATAATATTGTTTCATTGGCATTTCACTTGCGATACAAGACTGATAAGACAAGGAGACGATAATCACGAAAAGATTATGGGGAGCTTAAAATGAAAAGGATAATGATTGTAGATGATGAGCCTACTATTCTCATGTCACTTTCCCATCTCTTGAGCAGCAAGGATACGACTGTCATAACCAGTTCCAGAATAGAGGAGGCCGAGGAGGCACTGGAACGCTACAAATTCGACCTGGTCATCGCGGATATACGCCTGAGCGGGATAGAGGGGAAAGAAGGACTTGAACTCCTCAGTTATATAAAGAGTATAAGCCCGGAAACGAATGTCATAATAATGACCGCATACGGCTCCGAAGAAATGATGGATGAGGCATACGCGCGGGGGGCCTGCTACTATTTTGAGAAGCCGATAGATGTGGCGGATCTTGTACAAAAAATTCGCAACTGTGGTATTCCAGCCGGGGAAAAAAAATGAAAACTGGAGGGCAAACAAATGTCAGCTCTGAATAAAATTTTAATAGTGGATGACTCAAAACTTATTCACTCCATGTACAGGCTCGTGCTTAAGCGATATGAAGGCTGCATAATTGTCGATGCCATGAACGGGCTTGAAGCGCTCGAGGTGCTCGCCAGGGAAAATGATTTTGATCTGATCCTGCTCGATATAAACATGCCGGTAATGAACGGATTGCAGTTCATGGAAAAGATCAGCATGGAGAACCTGTACAGGAATATCCCGATAATAGTCATAAGCACCGAAGGCAAAGAGGAAGATACCCTGAGGGCATTAAAACTGGGAGCCAAAGGGTATGTGGTAAAACCCTTTCAGCCCTATCTGCTCTATGAACTGATCGAGAAAATTACCAACAAAAAAGAGACCATATTTGAAGCTGCCATGAAGAGGAGATAGCGGTGGAGTTCTCGGAACTCTTAAAAGACTTTCTCGATGACGCGGAGACGCACCTGAAGGCATTTGACAGCGCGCTTCTGTCCTTGGAGCGGAACGGTCACAATAAGGATGTTGTTCTCAGCCTTCTGGGTTCTCTCCATACCTTCAAGGGCAATTCCGGCATGATGGGGTTCGAACCCCTCAAGAGGTATATACATCTGATCGAGGAGATATTCAAACGCATTAATGATAATGAGGCAGAGCTTGGACAGGTGCTGGATGCCCTTTTCGAATGCGCGAATGTGATCAGGAACGCGCTGCATGCGATCGAAAAGGACCCATCGGTAAAGATAGATCTTGCACAGGATATTCTTTCCATTCAGGAGCAACTGGAGGGGACGGGCAGCCCGACCGCAAAACAGGCTGTTGATCCCGAATCGTATCTTGGTACAAAGACCGATACCATAAAGGTTGATTTCAGAAGGCTTGACGAACTCCTCAATCTCGTGGGCGAACTGGTGATATTCAAGACGAGACTCAATCAGATCGGCAGCGAGATAAGAGG
>JAOUFP010000274.1 GCA_029858145.1 Nitrospirota bacterium
TCACCGCTGCTTCGTAATATTTGTCCCCTGCCCTGAGCCTCGAACTCCCGAAAATCGTCACCGCGGGGCCGATGTCGTTGAGCGTTTCAAATCCTTCCACAAGTTCCGATTGAATTCTGAATACTCTCCAGGTTTCAGAAGTCTTGAGATCTTCCATAATCACCCAGCTCCTCTTATTTTTTTGCTAAGACTGTTATAAATAAGCAATGTATTCTTTTTTCCTGTCATGCCGGCATGCCCGGCATCCCTCTTCGAAAAAAGACTCCCGAGTCTCCTCAGTGAATCCGCCTTAGCGCGAACAAGCGGGAATAACTACCTGCGGCGCAGTCCAAGCCAGCTATGCACCTATATTTTCAACTCTTCCAGCAATCTTTTCAGGTCAAATTCTGTTTCAACGATCTCTTTTGTCTTGAGCACTTTCTTCTGCTCGCGTATCCGGATCTTACCGAGCACGGCTTCTATCTTCTCCACAGTCGAGTAGGTGTCGTCATGGACAGACAGTATCGGAACGCCCTGCACCTTCGCCTTTCCGACTATCACGTCATTGGTATACATACCGCCGGTAAGGATAATGCACTTTGTGGATGTCTCAAGCGCCGCGAGTTGTATGTCGGACCGGTGGGCGCCGGTAATGACCGCCTTGTTCGGCGTACGCCGGAAATATTTTAACGCGTTGTCTACATCCATGGCCCCTATGCTGAAGCTTTCGATGAAATCGTCCAGCCCCTCCTCGCAGCAGAGGACTTTGCCTCCGAGTATGTCATTGAGCTGCCTGACGGTGATCGAATCAAGCAGTATATCCCTGTGAAGCGACGCGAATACCGGAATGCCCTGTTTTTCGAGAAAAGGCCGCACAGACTTCTTTATGTAGTCATGCGCTGCCTCAGGCACCTTGTTTATGACCGCGCCGGTGAAATAGGAACCCAGAAGCTCCCTCGCCCCGACAATCGAATCTATTGAACTGTCGCCGCTCCAGGGCTCTACAACAAGCGTCTTTGCCTCAAGATGGTGAATGATCCTGAGGCCGTTTATCCCGAATATCGAACCTTCAAAGAGGCCCGCGCCTCCGCCAACGAGCACGAGGTCTTTATCCTCAATCGCCGCAACCGCTTTTTCAAAAGCAGCAAACTTGTTGATTGCCTTTCCTTTCAAGGCATTTGTCTGGCTCTCGAACGTAGCCACAAAGGGAGAAACAACCTGAGGGGGATCGTCGATCTCAAGCGCCTTTCTCATGAATTCAGCATCCGCATCAATGACTTTATCGTCTGCTTTCATCGGTATTTTGCCGTAGGGCTTGATATAGCCTATTTTATATCCCTTTTCCTTTAATATAAGTCCAAGGCCAAGGGTAATAAGACTTTTCCCGGAAAAACCCGACATCGACGCGATATAAAGGTATTTCATTCAGAATTCTCCTTTCTCTGCCTGACTTAGTATAATCCGTGCATCGAGTGCAGTCGCACCATTTTCATAGACAACCAGCGGGTTGATATCCAGCTCCTGAATTCGCGGGAAATCGGTTACCAGACGGGAGAGCCTCACGATACTCCCGGCAATGGCGTCGATATCAGCAGGTTTTTCACCGCGCACCCCCTTTAGAAGCTGTACTGTCCTTATCTCTCCTATCATATCATGGGCATCGGAGAGACTGACAGGAACGATCCTGAAAGAAACATCCCGAAGCACCTCGACATAGATACCCCCGAGCCCGAACATCACCATATGTCCGAAGGTCCTGTCATTGGTTATCCCCAGGATTACCTCCTTCCCTGCGGGGACCGTCTCATAGACCGTGACGCCTTTTATGAACGCGGAAGGCATGAACCTACGGGCGTTTGCGGTAATCTCTGTAAACGCTTCTTTTGCTTCTCTTCTGGAAGAGACCCCCAGCCTTACCCCTCCGATATCGGTCTTATGCAGGATATCAGGCGAGGATATTTTCAGCACAACCGGAAAGCCTATCCGTGAGGCCGCGGACGCCGCCTCCCCGGCCGTTTCGGCCAGGTATTTTCCGGGGAAGGCAAAGCCGTATTTCGACAGTATCTCTCTGGCATCATCTTCAGCGAACTGATACTGATTATTCCTTAAGGCATTTTGGATAATTCTGTCTGCCGCGTCTCTGTCAGCATCTATTTCGGGAGGGACTTCAGACCCCTTTTTTATCCATAAGGCATGGTCGGATAATTTTTTGAATGCCCTGACCGCAGGCTCAGGATACGGGTACTGCGGCAGGGAAGCGGCCTTGAGCATCTCTGCTGATGACCGTACCCTCTCCTCTCCCATGAAACTGGTTATCAACAGCTTGTCTGTTTTCCGTGACGCATCAATAACCACCTTTGCCGTGTCTTCCACATTAATCACCGCCTGCGGCGTGAGAATTATGAGGACGCCGTCTATGTGCGACTCGCTGAGCACGCGGTCAAGAACAGCTGCGTATCGTTCGGAAGTCGCGTCGCCGATAATATCCACAGGGTTATAAAGCGATGCGTTTTTGGGAAGAACACCCATGAGTTGATCTATCATCTCCCTGGAAAGCTGTGGCAGATTTATAGCGTTTTTTTCCGCGGTGTCGGCTGCGATAATGCCCGGCCCTCCGGCATTCGTTACGATCAGGAGGTTGTTTCCCGCAGGCAGCTTCTTTGAACTGAAAGCCATGGCTGTCTCAAACAAATCCTCGACACCCTCCGCGCGGATGATGCCCGTCTGTCTGAACGCAGCGTTAAAGGCATTTTCTGATCCTGCGAGTGCCCCGGTATGCGACGACGCTGCCCTCGCGCCCGCCTGTGTGCCGCCTGATTTCACCAAAATAATCGGCTTGGTTTTGGTGGCCTTTTGCGCTATTTCAAGAAATCTTCTGCCGTCTACAACATCTTCTATATAGCCGAGAATTATATCTGTTTCAGGGTCATCAATAAAATATTCAATAAAATCCGTCTCGTTCAGGTCCGTCTTGTTGCCGAGGCTTATAAATTTTGAGAAACCGATCCTGTTGCCGATGGCCCAGTCGAGTATCGCGATGCCGAGGGCGCCTGATTGCGAGAAAAAGGAAAGTCTTCCCTGCGGGAGCATTCCCGCGGCGAAAGTGGCATTGATATTGTTTGCCGTATTGATAATACCCAGGCAGTTCGGACCAAGAATCCTTATGCCGCTCTCTCTCGCCAGCGTCTTAAGCTCTTTCTCCAGCAAAATGCCTTCCGTGCCAGCCTCTTTAAAACCGGCGCTGATTATCACCGCCGCTTTCACATTTTTTCGAATGCAGTCTCTGAGCGTTTGAGGAACGAACCGCGCTGGTATTGCGATAACCGCCATGTCGACATCCCCCTGCACGTCGCCGACGCTACGGTACGTTTTCAGTCCGAGTATCTCTTCCGCTTTGGGATTAACGGGATAAATTTCACCTGTGAACTGATACTTCACAATATTGTTGAGGACCGCGTACCCGACCTTCTGAGGGTCATTTGATGCGCCGATAACCGCTATCGACCTGGGATGGAAAAGAGAATCGATCACAGTAAAATCATACTTGAGAAAAGCTTTTTATGGCAAGGTCAGTGAATTGAAGAAAACGTGTCTCTTCATCCTCAGCGGCATTCTTTTCTTGCCGAAAAAACTATGGGCGGGGGGAAACTCTTTTCGTTATTACCCCGGCTGATAAACAATTAAGAAATTTCATGCTCCGCCTTGCTTGCCCGCTGGCTGTTTGGAGAGATCGGGGCACCCAATTCCTTCCGGGTCCCCCGGCCAAGCCGGAGGATGACAAAACCCGGGTTTATAAACAGACGCTATGTAATAATCAGCGTTTGACGCTGGTATTTTCAACGATGACAGCGTAACGGTATCCGGCGCCGAAATCCTTGTCATTATAGAGGGTCCCGCTGGCGGTCACCACGTCTCCCACTGCCGGAAGGTCTTTGCTGGTCAGGATAAGATCGTTCGTCCCTGTCTTTGCGTCGCCGCTGCCGTCCTGGAGGTGGAACCAGTTCTTGCCCATAATATTGGCGGCAACCTTTACCACCTTTCCCCTGACCACTACTTTTTTCTTTTCGAGTTTTTTGCTGTCCCTGTATATCTCCGCAACCGTATACGCATCAGCCCCGGTGGCCTTCTCCACCTTTATCTTTTCGGTCGGCGCAGCGGCGCTCCCCTTGCCGCCTGTTATGTTCTTTTCGCTGACCGCACCCTTCTGTCCAAGGACGCCCTCTGAAAAAATGATCTTATCGAATTTGCGCTTCAACGTCTTGCTCTCGAAATCCTTCATTTCCATTCCGGGAGCAAAAGAGATGTTCTGCCCCTTGACGACCTTTGTCTCCGGCACCGCCACCCAGGTTTTTTTCCCGTTATTCTCGATACGGACATAGGTATAGCCCGCGCTGTTCATAGTCTCGATCACCTTGCCGGACAACGTCTGGACATTTTCCGCATGCGATAGAAAAGCCCCGCCCGCGACAAACAGCGCGAGCAATAAAACCACAAATGACATTCTCAGAAAAACGTTCATGCTGTGACTCCTTATGCTGAAGAGATTGTAGACCCCCTGCAGCAAGACCGCTGGATTCTCAATGCAGGGAATATTTTTTTATTAAATTCGCTCGCCAACCCTGCGGCAAG